>JANOXL010000386.1:0-8690 GCA_031418395.1 Rhodoferax sp.
CGCCAGTGGGGCGTGTTGGCTTAATAACGCGGCCCCCTTGGGGGGCAGGAAGCTACACGCAGTGAGCGACCGTGGGGGTCATATCTGTCAGGCGCCCTATTTCACCAGCAACGCGTTGATGCCCGCCAGATCGCCAGGTGCCAAAGAACCATTCGCCTGGCGCAGCCGCAGACCGCCCACCAGTACGTCATAACGCGCTTTTGCAAGATCACGCTTGGTCTGGAAGAGTTGGCTTTGGGCGTTGAGCACGTCGATGTTGATACGCACGCCGACTTTGTAGCCCAACTGATTGGCTTCCAGGGCGCTTTGGCTGGACGCTTCCGCAGCTTGCAAGGCTTTGACCTGACCCTGGCCGGACAAAACGCCGAAATACGCCGTGCGAACGGCTTGCGCCACAGTGCGTTTGGCACCTTCCAGGTCAACGCGGGCTTTTTCTTCAAGAGCCAGCGTTTCTTTGATGCGGTTTTGGGTGGCGTAGCCCGTGTACAGCGGCATGTTAAGTGAAACGCCCACGGTGGCGGAGTTGACCCAGGAGCCAATGGCCGCAGAACTGCTGCCGCCATCATTGCGGATCATGCCGTATTGGCCGGTCAAATCCACGGTGGGTTTTTCACCGGCGCGGGCTTTGGCAGTCTCCAAAATGGCCACGTCCAGCGCGGTCTGTAGCTGGCGCAAAGACGGGTGATTGCCTTCGGATTTTTGCACCCATTCGTTGACATCAGCAGGCACGACGGCGGGCAGGGTCAAGGGCAGCGCGACAGGTTTGGGGTTGACATCCCGTTTGCCCACAGCCTGGTCAAGTGCCAGGCGTTTGACCAGCAAGTCGTTTTCAGCGGCGATTTGCTGGGCGACAACCAAGTCGAACCGAGCCTGCGCCTCGCGGGTGTCCGTGATGGTGGAGGTGCCGACTTCAAAATTGCGTTTGGCGGCCGCGAGCTGCTCGGCCACGGCGGTTTTTTGTGCCAAGACGAAAGTCAGGCTGTCTTTGGAGGCCAAAACATCGAAATAGGCCTGGCTGATACGCACCATCAAGTCCTGGTCGGCGGCCAGCAACTGCGCTTCAGATTGCTCCAGCAGCTTTTGGCCTTGCTCAAAAGTGGCTTGATTGGCAGGGCGGTAGAGCGGAA
This sequence comes from Rhodoferax sp., assembly GCA_031418395.1. GTDB lineage: Bacteria > Pseudomonadota > Gammaproteobacteria > Burkholderiales > Burkholderiaceae_C > JANYCG01. The sequence continues at coordinate 1,128 of JANOXL010000386.1, forward strand.
AAGAGCCGTTCAAACCAAATTGCTGCGTGCCGTAGCCGCGATCCGAGCTGGGCCCTATCGCCGGTGCCACGGCCAAATAAGACTGGGATACACCGGCTGAAAGGCCAGCGGTAGGACCCAAGCCTGCGCGGGATTGCTCTGCTCGGTACAGGTTGGCATCGGCCTGCGCTTTGGCGGAGAGGTAGGCAGCGTCGCTGACGCGTGCCAGTTCGTACAACTCGACCAGGCTTTGGGCACCCGCAGGCGAGGCGAGCAGGGCGCTTGCCGACAGGAGCGCGCCCAAGATGCGAGAGGTGATCAGGCTGAAATTTTTCATAGAAGTCATAAGCATGCGATCCGTTTCAGCAGTTTATCAGGTTGCTACAAAAAAGCGAGTGCTTTACAAAGCAGAAGCACCTCGCCGCTTGCAGTGTCAATACCGCGCCACACGACGGTCAAGCTCTTGCGACCAGGCGTCGATGCCACCTGCAACGTTGACGACCTGAGAAAAGCCCTGAGCTTCCAAAAACTGCGCCACCCGCTGGCTACGGGCTCCATGGTGGCACAGGCAGGCTATGGGACGGCTGGTGTCGAGTTCCGAGAGGCGTGCGGGTACGCTGCCCATGGGTATGGCGACCAGCTCGTAGCCCGTGATGGGACCATCAACGGCCACGCTGGCGGTGGCCAACTCGTTGGCTTCACGTACGTCCAGCAGGACGGGCAATCCCTGGGCCTGGACATTGGCAAGCCAGGTGGCGAGTTGGGCGGGACGGATTTGCGGAATCATGCCAGTCAAAAATTGAAACGTGAAGGTTCCGGGAAATTTTGAAGGCGTGGCGCCACCGTATCCCAGGGTTGGAGGGTGCTGTAGGCGGTTTCGCTGGTGCGGGTGATGAACGTGGCCAACATGGTGGGTTCGTCCCCAACGATGGCCCCGAGACGACCGCCCACTTTAAGACTGGCCAAAAGCGTGAGCGGCACTTCGGCCACCGAGCCGCTGAGCAAAATCACGTCAAAAGGGCCTTCCACCGGCACACCTTTGGCACCATCAGCGTGGCGGACTTCCGCGTTGCGGACGCCATTTTTTTGCAGGTTGGCGCGGGCCAGTGTGGCAAGTGCCGCGTCGATTTCCAGCGAAATCACGCGTTGCGCGCGGTGCGCGAGCAAGGCGGCCATATAGCCAGAGCCGGCACCGATCTCCAGCACTTTTTCGTGTTTTTGCACCGCCAGGTCTTGCAACATGCGTGCTTCGACCCTCGGGGCCAACATACATTGACCCAAACGCACGGCGTCGTCAAAACTGCCTTGCAACGGTATTTCCATGTCCACAAAAGCCAGTGCCCTGTGGGCAACGGGCACAAAATCTTCCCGTTTGATCACGGCCAGCAGGTGCAACACATGGGCGTCCAGCACGTTCCATGGGCGGATTTGCTGCTCGATCATGTTGAAGCGGGCTTGTTCCAAATTCATCTCTCAAACTCCACAAAGGCGCAAAAGCATTCTGACAACCCCGCATTTTGCAGGTGCGCAGGCGTGTTTCTTATCCGTAATTTTACTTTGCCACGTTGGTATCGGCCCCAGACAGTTATCTGAACAGCTTCTTGAACCAATTGCCCAAATCGTCCATGTAGCAATACACCACCGGCACCACCACCAATGTCAGTAAGGACGAGGTAATGACGCCGCCAATCACCGCCTGCCCCATGGGCGCGCGTGTTTCCGACCCCTCGGTCAAGGCAAAAGCCAGTGGCACCATGCCGAAGATCATGGCCAGCGTGGTCATCAAAATCGGGCGCAGACGTACTTTGGCCGCCAGCAGCAGGGCGTCGTGGCGGCTCAGGCCGGGTACTTCCTTGCCCGAATCGTCCAAATGCGGCTCGCGGGAACGGATGGCAAAGTCCACCAACAAAATCGCGTTTTTGGTGACCAGGCCCATCAGCATCACCACGCCAATCACGGAGAACATTGAAAGCGTTGAGTTGAACATCATCAGCGCCAGTACCACACCGATCAGCGTCAAAGGCAAGGCGGTCATGAGCGCCAGCGGTTGCAGGAAACTTTTGAACTGGCTGGCCAAAATCATGTAAATGAAGATGATCGCCAAAATCAGCGAAGAAATCGCATAACCAAAAGCTTCCGCCATGTCTTTGGTGGAACCGCTGAAGCGGTAGCTGTAACCGGGCGGCATGGCGATGGTGTCCATGGCGGTTTTGATGTCAGCCGATACCTCTCCCGCCGAGCGCCCCGACACGTTGGCGTTGACGGTGACCTCGCGTGAGAGATCACGCCGGTTGATCTGGTTCGGGCCGGTCGATTCCTTGACTTGGGCAACCTGGTTCAAGCGCACCACACGGCTGCTGCCATCGGCATTGTTGCCCATAGCGAAGGGCAGGCGCTCCAGGTCTTGCGGGCTGTTGCGGGCTGTTGGGGCCAGGCGCACATTGACGTCGTAGGTTTGGTCATCGGGCGCGCGCCAGTTGCCCACGGTTTGGCCCGCGACAAGCGTACGCAAGCCCGCACCGATTTGCGCCACCGAAAGGCCCAGGTCAGACGCGGCATCGCGGCGCACCTCGACCGCCAGCGTCGGCTTGTTCGGCTTCACACTGGAATCCAGATCGACGAGGCCGGGGATGGACCGCACTTTGTCCAGCGCGGTGGTGGTCAAGCGTTCCAATTCAGCTGTGTCTGGCCCCAAAATGGAGAAAATGATTTGCTTCGTGCCACCCACGGTATCGAGCAAGCCGATGTGAGTGACTGTGATCCCGGGCACCTTCTGAAGGCGCTCGCGCAAGATCACCGACATTTCGCTGACACCGAGTTTGCGGTCTTTGCGATCCGTCAGACGCACATAGATGTTGGCGTAAATTTTTCCCTGCGCGTTGCCCGTGTTGATGGTCGTCAAGGTGTAACGCACTTCCGGAAACTCGCGCACGATGGCTTCGACCTGACGCGCTTTGGCTTCGGTAACTTCAATCGACGAGCCCACGGGCGTGTTGAAATTCAGTGTCGTCTCCGAGAAGTCACCTTTGGGCACGAACTCGGTGCCCAGGAGCGGCACCATCACAATACTCGCGGCAAAAATGGCGATGGCCAAAAACACGGTTTTAAGTTTGTGAACCAAGGCCCAGCGCAAGATGGCCTGGTAGGTGTTACCCATCGATTCAGTGGCACGGTCAAACCAGCCGGTGACGCGGCCAATGGTTTTGTCATACAGGGTCACCGGCGGGCCACGGCGGCCACCCTCGCCCAGTCCGTCGATGCTCGGGTCATGCCAGATGGACGACAACATCGGGTCCAGCGTAAAGCTCACAAACATCGAGATCAACACCGCTGCCACGATGGTGATGCCAAATTCGTGGAAAAACTTGCCAATAATGCCGCCCATAAATCCAATCGGTAAAAACACCGCTACGATGGACATGGTGGTGGCCAAAACCGCCAGACCAATTTCTTGCGTGCCGGCCAGCGACGCGTCGTAGGCGTTTTTGCCCATCTGCACGTGGCGCACGATGTTTTCTCGTACAACGATAGCGTCGTCAATCAGCAAACCGACACACAGGCTCAGCGCCATCATGGTGATCATGTTGATGGTGAAGCCAAACAGGTTCATGAAGAGAAATGTGCCTATGATCGCGATCGGCAAGGTCAGGCCCGTGATCACTGTGGAACGCCAGGAGTTCAGGAACAAAAACACGATCAGGATGGTCAACAAGGCGCCTTCGATCAGCGTGCGGCGCACGTTGTCCACCGAGACGCGGATCGAACGCGAGCCATCCACAATTTGTTCCAGTTTCAGACCCGGTGGCAACTGCGCCTTCATGTCAGCCAGGGTTTTTTGCAGGCCATCGACCACCTGGATGGTGTTTTCGTCCTGCGATTTCTGCACACTCAAGAGCAGCGTGCGCTGGCCGTTGTAAAGGGCCAATGTCTCGACTTCTTGTGCGCCGTCTGTCACCTTGGCAATTTGCTCGACACGCACCGCCGTGCCATTTTTCCGGGCGACGATGATCTTGCCAAAGTCTTCTGGCCGTTGCATACGCGCGTCGATCTGGATGATTTTTTCCTGCTCGGTCGAGCGGATCGAACCCAAAGGCAAGTCCTGGTTTTCATTGCGAACGGCAGCCACCACCTGGTCGGGCGTGATGCCAAAGGACTCCAGCGACTGTGGGTTCAGGTAAATGTTGATCTCGCGTTTGGTGCCGCCCACCACAGTCACAGAACCCACACCGCGCACGTTTTCGAGTCGCTTTTTGAGCGTTTGTTCGGCCCAGTTGGTCAGTTCGATGTCGGACATTGCCCCCACGTTTGCCGCTGCGGTTGCTGCGCTGCCCGTTCTTGAACCATCCGGTAAAACTGCGACGGACCATATCGAACGGGCGGAAGGGTCAAAACGCAACACACGCGGCTCTTTGACTTCAGTTCGCAGGCTGGGTTTGACCGCTGCAACTTTTTCGCGCACGTCGTCAGCGGCTTTGCGGCCATCGATATGCAGGCCGAATTCAATCACCACCACCGACTGGTTTTCGTAGCTGCGCGAGGTCAGCGCATTGATGCCCGCAATAGAGTTGACACCTTCTTCGATTTTTTTGGAAACTTCGCTCTCGACAATTTCTGGGGCTGCGCCAGGGTAGTCAGTGATCACCACCACCACTGGAAAATCGACATTGGGGAATTGATCGACCTTGAGGCGCTGCAATGAAAACAGGCCCAGCACCACCAGGGCCACCATCATCATGGTGGCGAAAACCGGGTTTTGAAGACTGACGCGGGTAAACCACATAGTTGTTACCTTGTCGCGGTGGAGGAGGCCGCTGGTGCTGGCGTGCTGACGGTTGCTGCCGACACGGGGTTTGCCCCCGCAGGGCCAGTGCCCGTAAATTTGATGCGCGTGCCTTCGCGCAACTGACCGGCACTACCGCGAATCACCGTGTCGGCTTCCGCCAGGCCGTTCACAGCCAGCATGGCTTCACCCCCGGATTCACCCCGCGTACCGGTCTGCACAGCTTTGTGGACGACCAGGCCATTGCTGATGACTTGCACATAGGGCGTGGGCTTGTCGGTGCGCACCGCGCTGACGGGCAGCGTCAGGGCATTTTGTTTGGCCGTACCCAGTGTTCCCTGGGCAAACAGACCTTGGCGCAGCCCGCTTGGATTGACTGAATTGGTGAGGGCCAGGTACACCAGCACACTGCGGCTGCCTGCCTGCGCAGTCGGGTTGACGCGCACGACGCTGGCGAGCAACGGTTGCGCGACGCCTTCGATGGTCAAGGTGGCCGTTTGCCCAACTTTGACACTGACCGAGTCAGCCGCACTCAAGCTGGCTTCGAGTTCGAGGCGGCTTAAATCGACGATTTCGAGCACACGTGCGTCCACGCCCACGCGTTCACCGTTTTGCGCCATGCGCTGCGCCACTTGCCCGCCGATGGGGCTGCGCAAAATGGTGTCGTCCATGGCCTTTTTGGCCAGTTCAAGCTGGGCCAGTGCCGCCTTGTGGGTGGCCTGGGCGCCCAGTAGCGTGCTCGACGACGTGTCAAGCGAGGTTTTCGAGATAAAACCCTGTTCCACCAGGGAGCGGTTGTTGTCAAACTGCCGCTGGGCAATTTCGATCTGCGCACGGGCGGCGTCAGCCTGTTCCTGCGCTTGTTTGATGCGCCAGTTGGATTCGGTCGGATCCACCCGCGCCACCACTTGGCCGGCCTTGACCCAGTCGCCTTCTCGAACCGTCAAGTTTTGCAACTCACCCGCAATACGCGCCTTGATGATGGCTGAATTGGCTGCCTTCAGCGCACCGGAAATCGCCAGACCTTCCGAGAGTTCGCGTGTTTTGACCTGCACCACATCGGTTTGGGCCAGCTCAATGGTGGTTTGTACGGGCTTGGCCGCCAGGGCCTCGGCGGTCGCCTTTTGAGTTCGTTTGTTGGACAAGGTACGCACCAGGCCCAACACCAGGGCGGAGACCACGAGCGAGGCGACAGCCCACTTGAGCCAAAATTTAAATCCGCGTTTCATGTCAGTCATACTTTCTTCAATAACTTGGGTTCAGTGTGCCGGTTCCAGGCACTTGTCAAGGCGTTTGAATGCCGTTTAAAAATACGTCCACATGGGTTCTGAGCAAAGCCTCTGGACTCAAGCGAAGGCTGGGCGCAAGTTGCAACTTGCCCACGTGTTTCCAGATCATCAGGTACAACATGGGTGCAACAAAAAGATGCACTGCATCGTCTAAATTCAAATCAGCCCTAAATTCACCGCGAACCACGCCGCGCTCCAGAATTCGGCGCAAAAGCTGGTTGCCTGGTTCGATCACCTCGGCCTGATAAAAACTCTGCAAATCGGGGAAGTTCGCGCCCTCCGCCATCATGAGTTTGGCGATGCCCGAAGCGCTGGTCGAGCCGATGTTTTCCCACCAACCCAGAGTACATAGGTGAAGCAGTTGCACCGTGGTGCCTTCGAACTGCTGCATTTTGGCCAGCCAATTGGGGAAATGCCCGGAAATGTTTTCACGCACCACGGCTTTGAAGAGCTCTTCTTTAGTGGCGAAATACAAAAACAGCGTGCCTTTGGACACCCCGGCGCGTTGTGCAACTTCCTCGGCACGGGTGGCTGAAAAGCCTTTTTCCACAAACAAGTCCAAGGCTGCCGAGACCAACTCACCTGGTCGCGCATCTTTGCGCCGCTCGCGTTTGGGGGCGAGCGGCTCGATGGTGACTTCGAGGTTGGAAACGGACATTAATGACTGACTGGTTGGTTATTAATATACCTGCTCTGGGCGCAATCGTCAAACCGGGGGTCTTGTGTATGACGTCTTATGTTGAGGTCTGGGGTTCATCCGACTCGATTAACAGGTGTACCGCGTTCGCCTTGTCGAGGTATTCCTGGAAATCGAAAACTCGGCCAAGTGATGGCGGCAATGTTCCGAGTCATGATTTCAACCGATCCAGCAATGACTTAAGTTGCTACAAAATATATAGCTAACTACTCAATAAATGCGTGACCTAGAATCGTATTTTCCATTTGAAAGTGTGAGCAAGCGAGTTTTAAACGAAATCGTACCTAAAATGGGTATGATACTAGCGAATTCGCTTTCGCCCGCTGCTTTTCGGGCACAATGAAATTAATTCCCTCATATATCGGCATACCTGTTTCTAACGGCGGGTTTTCAAGGCGACCGCTTTTGGCACAAAAAAAGCAAGCGGTTTGACGCGCTTGCTTTTCTTAGGACTTGGTGGCTGCCAGAAGCTGCCACCTTCTCAGGGTTGCTCTACCGTCCGTACACCTTGCCAAACAGTTGCCAGGTTTTGCCGTCAAAACGCTGCATCTGCTCACGCTCGACAGGATAAAAGTCGTCGGCAGAAGTCTTGACGTTCACACCCGGCAGCAACATGGGCAGCGTCAAATCCAGGCTTGCAGCTTGTTTCATCACGTTGGCACGGGTCAAGTCGTCACCCGCTTTTTGCAACGTATGGGTCATCAACTGGGCGATGGTGTAGCCATAGACATTCAAGTTGTCGGTGATGTTGGCGGTAGGTTGGTATTTTTTCATCCAGGCGAGCCAGTCGTCCCACTCTTTGCCTTTTTGGAACTGGG
>JANOXL010000387.1:0-9813 GCA_031418395.1 Rhodoferax sp.
GGCGCAAACCCGCGAGTCTGACTTTAAAAACCTGGTCGGCGAAGGCTTCATCTCCAGCCACGCCACGCAAGATAAAACCCGCGAACGTGTGGAGCTCGAGCGTGACCTGCACACCCAGCGCGCGCGCCTGCTCGAGGCGCAATCCGCCTTGATTGAGACTGAAAGCAGCCAGGCCGCCTGGCGCGCCGAAACCGTGCGCACCTTGAACGACCGCCACGCCCTGGCCGCCACCAAGCTGGGCCAGTTGCAGTCTGAACACCAGAAGGCGCAGCAAAAGGAGAAACAAACCCAGCTCACCGCGCCAGTGGCCGGGGTGATCCAGCAGCTCGCCATCCACAGTGTGGGTGGTGTGGTCACCAGCGCCCAGCCGCTGATGATCGTCGTGCCCGATTCAGCCACGGTGACCGCTGAAGTGACGATTGCGAATCAAGACATCGGCTTTGTCAACGCCGGGCAAACAGCTGAAGTGAAGCTGGAGACTTTTCCGTACACCAAATACGGCACCGTCAAAGCCAGGGTCGATATCGTGACGGCCGATGCGGTGACGGATGAAAAAAAGGGCTCGTATTACCCGGCCACTTTGACGCTGAGTCAGAAAGACATGTTGATTGACGGCAAACGTGTCAACCTCTCGCCAGGGATGAACATCACGGCCGAGATCAAGACTGGGCAGCGGCGGGTGATTGAGTATTTGCTCTCGCCTGTGCAGCGGGCGGGGAGCGAGAGTTTGCGGGAAAGATGAGGGAGCGGTGATTGAAAATCAACTTGAAGGAGTCCCATGTGGCTACCCACTATTTCACGATTGACGCTGCCATGGCCAGCCAGGGTGACTGGCTGACTGGCAAAGTCATTGCTATGCAAACTATATCAAACTTTGTAATGATGACGAGGTCTAGAGGCCAATTTAACAATACAACACTTGCCGGGAGGCTGCAATGAGCACAAATCCGTTTCTTAAAAGGCTGTTCGCCAAACTGTTCCTGGCCGCTACCCTGGCCAGCGCTGTCAGCGCCTGTTCGGGTGATTCGTGGAAGGAAGAGGTTCTGCTGCATGACGGGCAAAAGATTATCGTTGAGCGGTCTGTTGAGCGCGGTGGCCGCCGGGAGATTGGACAGCAGGGCTCTTATATCAATCAAACGCTTAGTTTTCAGATGCCAGGCAGTGGCAAGAAGGTGCAATGGCTGGATGAACTCAGCACAGACTTGGGCAATTCAAGTTTTTTGCCAATGGCGCTGGATATCGTCAAGGGTGCACCTTACTTGGTGGTCAACCCGATGGGCTGCCTCTCGTACAACAAATGGGGGCGCCCCAATCCGCCGTATGTCGTCTTCAAACACGACGGCGCAACCTGGCAGCGTGTTGGGCTGGAACTGTTGCCGCTTGAAATTAGGACACCCAATCTGGTGTTTTCAGACCCAGACAACGTGGTAAAACGGCTGGGCACCAGCAAGGTTTCTGCGCAACAGATCAAGGATATCGTGGGGGAATACAAACAACCCGAATTCAAAGCCATTCTGAGGGAGAGAATCAACTACGACCCCGAATGTATTCCGATGGCCAGCAACGGAAAAGGACGATGGCGTTCAACTGCCTGGTTTGAAACAAAGCTCAATCTTGACAGTTGTCTTGCTGCTTGTCGGCAGGATGATTACGACGAAAAACATTGTCCCTGCAATTCAATTTTCAAAGGAAAATAATCATGGCAACCACACTTGATCTCGCATTGCTCGCTGGCGCATCCTATTTTTCGACACGCGCTGAAATTAACCGATTTCCAATTCCGGCGTCGTGAAAACTTCGGGGTCAGGTCTCGCATTGCAACAAAAATGCAATTAACAATTAATATCCCCAAATGGCAAGACCTCTGCGTATTGAAATCCCCGGGGGGTTGTTTCATGTGACATCGCGGGGTGACCGACGCGAGGCGATCTATCTGGATGATGCGGATCGCGACGCTTGGCTGCAAGAGCTGGGCCGGGTTTGCCAGCGCTACAACTGGGTGTGCCACGCCTACTGCCTGATGGACAACCACTTTCACATCGTCGTGGAAACGGTTGAAGGCAACCTGAGCGCGGGCATGCGCCAGCTCAACGGCGTTTACACCCAAACCCACAATCGCGCGCACGGGCGCGTGGGGCACGTCTTTCAGGGGCGCTTCAAGGCCATCGTCGTGCAGCGCGAAACCTATCTGCTGGAGCTGGCGCGTTACGTGGTGTTGAACCCGGTGCGGGCCGGCATGTGCGCCAGCCCCGCGCAATGGGCCTGGAGCAGCTACCGTGCCACCATCGGCGTGGCCCAGGCGCCAGACTGGCTGCAAACCGATTGGCTGTTGTCGCAGTTTGGCCAGCAGCGGCAAACGGCCACTGTGGCGTATGTGAACCATGTCCGCGCTGGCGTGGGTTTGCCCAGCGTGTGGAGCGGCCTGCAACACCAGCTCTACTTGGGCGATGCGGCATTTGCAGAAACCCTGGCGCTGAAACTCAAGGCCCAATCCGGGTTCACTGAAATTTCCCGCGCCCAGCGCCGCGCAGGTGCGCCGGGTTTGGGCCATTTCACGGCCCTGCCAGACCGCGACGCAGCGATTGCGCAGGCCTACGCCAGCGGTGTCTACAGCCTCAAAGAAATCGCCGACGCTTTTGGACTGCACTATGCGACCATCAGCCGGATCGTTCGGCGCAGAGAGGCGGGGTGATGTTGCAATGCGAGACCTGACGCCGTTGCACCGCTTGACGCCGTTGCTCCTTCACTTGCAAACCAAGGCTTGTGAACCCATGAAACCTCGCTGGTAAAATCAACCCTCGTCGAGAAGCCCGCGGGTCCCTGCGTCTTCTTTTTTTATGGGACCATGTTGAGGAACACCATGTACAAAAACCTCGCAGCGACTCTGCTCGCGGCTTGCTTTTCGCTTTCTTCTTTTGCACAAACCAACCCGGCGGCCAGCACGACTGCGGCCCCTGGCCCAACTGCGGCACCGCTCAAAATCGGCTTTGTCTATGTCGCCCCGCTGACCGACGCGGGCTGGGTGCGCCAGCACGACGAAGGGCGTAAGGCGGCGCAGGCAACGCTGGGCGGCAAAGTCAGCACCAGTTACGTGGAGAACGTGCCCGAAGGGCCGGATGCCGAGCGCGTCATCCGCGACCTGGCCGCCAGTGGCCACAAGCTGATTTTCACCCCTAGCTTTGGCTACATGGAGCCAACGCTCAAGGTGGCCAAAGACTTCCCTGATGTGAGGTTTGAATCCGTCACCGGTTACAAAACCACGCCCAATGTGGCGGCATCCAACGCGCGGTATTACGAAGGCCGTTACCTCGCGGGCATCGCTGCCGGGCGCATGACGCAAAGCAACCTGGCCGGCTATGTGGCAGGTTTTCCGATTCCCGAAGTGCTGCAAGGCATCAACGCGTTTACGTTGGGCATGCGTTCGGTGAACCCGAAAGCGGAAGTCAAAGTCGTGTGGCTCAACGCCTGGTTTGACCCACCGCGCGAGCGTGATGCGGCGATGACCCTGTTTAACCAAAACGTCGATGTGATCGCGTTTCACACCGGCTCCAACGCCGTGATGGTCGCAGCCCAAGAGCGCGGCAAAATGGCCGTGGCCTACCACTCGGACATGCGCAAGGTAGCGCCGGATGCGCAAATCGTCGCCGTCACGCACGAGTGGGGCGCGTATTACACCGAGCGCGCCCGCGCCCTACTGGATGGCAGTTGGCAAACCGGCAATTTGTGGGGCGGTGTGAAAGAAGGCATGGTCAAGGTTGGTGCCTTTGGCCCCCAAGTGCCCAAAGCCGTGCAGGATGAAGTGTTGGCCCGCCAGCAAGATATCGCCGCCGGGCGTTTGCGACCGTTCCTAGCGAAAGCGGCACCCATTGTCACCAATGAAGGCAAGGTGGCGGTGGCTGCCGGTGCAGCGCTGAGTGACGCGCAAATTTTGGGCATGAATTGGTTGGCAGAAGGCGTGTTGGGCAAGATCAGCAAATGATTTCATGCCAAATCTTGGTGGGGTCTTACGGCTGGTTTGCTGATGAAGAACCGAAATACGCGGCTTTTTTGCGGTAAGCTTTTCGCATGAAAGCTTGGCGCGCCTCGATCCTGCGGTTTGACAACACGCGTGAACCAGCGCGATCGGCGGTGTTTGACGAAGACGGCCTCTTGGTCACACAACGCAATGCTGAGGGTGTCGAAACCGTGGTGGCCGTGGGGCCGTATCAAAGCACGCATCAGGATGCGCTGCGGCATTTTCCAGAACTGCGCCAAACCGCTGTCAGACACCTGCCGGGTCGCATCATCGCGCCTGGTTTTATCGACTTGCACCTGCATTACCCACAATTGGACGTGATCGGCTCGCCCGCCGACGGTTTGCTGCCTTGGCTTGAAAACTACACCTTTCCTGAAGAAAAACGCTTCTCAGGTCAGGAGTATTCGGAACAAGCAGCTTCTTTTTTTATAGCGGAGCTGGCGCGTAACGGTGTCACTACGGCTTTGACCTTTGCCACCTCCCACGTTGAATCGGTCAACGCCTTGTTTGCAGCGGCCCAGGCCGCGCGTATGCGCCTGGTCACCGGCCTGTGCCTGATGGACCGCAACGCGCCCGGGGGCGTGTTGAACCAAACCGAGCAGAGCTTGATCGATACCGAGGCCCTAATTCAAAAGTGGCATGCCAAGGCCCGTTTGGGGTACGCCATCACGCCGCGTTTTGCGCCGAGTTGTACAGATGCGCAGCTCCAGGGCGCGGGCCAACTGGCGGCCAAATACCCGGATGTGTGGATTCAATCCCATGTGGCCGAAAACCTCGACGAAATCGACTGGGCGCGCGCGCTGTTTCCAAAATCCCGTAGTTACTTGTCGACTTACGACGATTTTGGTTTGATGCGCCAGCGCGCCGTTTATGCCCATTGCATCCACCTGGACGACGCCGATCGCGCGCTGATGGCTGCCAGCGGCGCGGCGGCAGCGGTGTGCCCAACCAGCAATTTGTTTTTGGGCAGCGGGTTTTTTGATTTTGCTGCTGCGGATCAGGCCGCGTTTCGTTATGGCCTGGCCAGCGACGTCGGCGGCGGCACCAGTTTCAGCCCGTTTCGAACCATGCTGGCGGCCTACAAAGTGGGACGCACGGGACTGCAGGCGACGCTAGACGGGCGCGCCGCGCGGCTTGGTCTGTCGCTCAGCCCGCAACAGCTGTGGTGGCAACACACGGCCGGTGCCGCCCGCGCGATGGGGTTGGGGGGCGTGGTGGGCGATTTGCAAGCTGGTTCAGAAGCAGATTTTGTCGTTCTGAATCCGGGCGCGACACCGTTACTCGCGCGTCGCACCGCGCGTGCCAACTCACTGGACGAATTGCTGTTTGCGATGATCGTGCTGGGTGACGACCGGCTGGTGGAGCAGGTCGAGCTGGCGGGCAGTTAACTGCTAGCCACGGCAGGGCAGCGGAATCAATGAGTGACCCGCTGCGGATTCCGGCCCGCAAGCGTACTCATTCCAATTCCAGATCCTCCGTGAAGGTCGTTGCATCTCCTAGCCGTGCTCAAGCACTGTCTTCGTCGGTGCGCCTACTTCACGAATGATTTGGAGATGGAATCAGAACCATGCTGAACTTGGCCGAAGCTGTACGCGCTGACTACCAGTTCTTCACAACATTAAATGTATCTCTCGCGGATTCCGACAATTGGTCGAACGCTTGTTTTGCCGCTTCTGCATTGCCTGACTTGGCTGCCACTTCGAGCGCCCTGGCATGTTCGGCGGCGCCGTCAGCGGTCAAGCTCAACAGCAGGCCTTTGAGCGCGTGGCCTTGGGCGGCGACCGCTACCCAGTCAGACTGCTTCAAACCTTCAAACGCGGCCCCCATACAAACCCGTAAGTCCTGGCAAAACGCCTGCGCCATCTCGTGTAGTGCGGCTTCGTCCCCAGCCAGGCGGTTGAGCATTTTGTTGCGATTGTGCAGGCCAATCTTGGGTGTGGGCGGCGCGGGCGGGGGCAGGGTTGGGCCTTGGGATGGGAAACGGGAGGGCAATTGCTCGAGCAACTCCACGGGTTGTGTCGGCGGATGGCTGTGGATCGAGTCCACACCCGTGACCTTGAAAGCCAGCCGCGTCGCGCGCAGGCCGGCCTGCAAGGCTTCGGGCGTCAAGGGTTTAGAGAGGTAACCGTCCATACCTGAAGAAAGCGCCTGCTCACGGTCGGCCGCAGAGGCGTGGGCTGACAGCGCAATGATCGGCACCCGCATTCGCCCTGCGCTGGCTTCCCACTGGCGGATGTGATGGGTCGCTTGCCAGCCGTTCATCACCGGCATCTGGATATCCATGAAGACCACGTCAAATGGACTGTCGTGGATAGCCTGCACAGCCTGTTCTCCATCGACGGCCACGGCAACCTCAAATCCGAGCTGTTCCAGGAGTTTGGTGGCCAACAGGCGGTTGACGCTGTGGTCGTCTACAACGAGCGCCCGTTTGCCGGGGAATTGGGAGGGTTGCATGCGCTGCCCGACATGGGCACTGAGATCCGCACGTGCGGTTTCGTCTGCGCCAAACTGGGTGTTGGGAGTGTCGGCGCGCGCCTGCGTGAGGGGAATGTGTACAGTAAACCGGCTGCCTTGCCCAGGTGTACTCTCCAGGTCAATGCGGCCGCCCATCATTTGCGCCAACTTCAGGCAGATCGAAAGTCCCAGGCCGGTGCCGCCATAACGCCGCGAGGTTGAACTGTCAGCCTGCACAAAAGCACCAAATATTGAGTTCTGCTTGTCTTGTGCGATACCAATGCCGGTGTCACTCACCACAAGTTTCAAGCCGAGTTGACCGGGATACTCGTTCGACGCCAACATGGCTACTTCGATGTGCCCCTGCTGCGTGAACTTGATGGCGTTGGCGAGCAGATTCGTGACGATTTGCCTCAAACGCCCAGGGTCACCCACGGCTTCCTTGGGCAAATCGTCGTCTGCGCCGACGCGCAATTCCAGGCCTTTGCCTTCGGCGGTGATTCGCAACGGCGTCACCACTTCCCACAACCAGCGCTTCAAGGGAAAACGCACTTGCTCCAGGATCAGTTTGTGGGCTTCCAGGCGCGAATAATCCAGCACATCATTGACCAAAGCCAGCAACGCGCGCCCGGAACTGCCCACCAGCTCAACGTATTGGCGTTGCTCGGCGGCCAGCTCGGTTTGCGCCAGCAGGTTGTTCATGCCGATCACGCCATTGAGCGGTGTCCGGATCTCATGGCTGATATGGGCCAGAAAATCGTCTTTTGCCGAGTTGGCGGCCACCGCTTGCGCCCGCGCGGTTTCGATTTCCAACTGGATTTCGCGCCTGCGCGTGACGTCCCGCGCCACCCCCACGAGTTGAATCGCATGCCCCAACATGTCACGCTGGGTCACTTCGCCCGTGCATTCGAGCCAGCGAATGCCGTCGGCCGTTCGGACGCGGTATTCGACCTCCAGGCGCCGGTCGATCTGCTTGAGCACCCGCACCACTGACTGGCGCAATCCCTGGCGGTCATCGGCGTTCACCTTTTGCGCCAGTTCGGCTGGTGCCCAGACCTGGCCGTCGCCTTGCATGTTGCCGTAGTCGTTCACCATCTCGGCAAATCGCTTCGAGGTGTAGACGACCTGCGCGCCAAGGTCCCATTGCCACATGGCCAAACCCGCTGCGTCCAGCGCCAGTTGCAGTTGATTTTCGGTTTTGCCCAACTCCTCTTCTGCCATGAGGCGGCTGTGCGACTCGGTGCTGGCGTGATCCCGTAGCCTGGCGTTTTCAAGCTCGAGTTGCCGCAAGCGCTGCTGCAAGGCGATTTCTGCTGCGCCGCTCATGGGTTAGGGCCCATCAAAACGCCATCCACCGAGCTCCAGACCTGGATTTTTCGGTACAAGGTGGACGGATTCACTTTCAGCGCCCGCGCAGCCTGCGACACATTGCCGCCAAACGCGCGCAGGGCGTAGTCCACGGCCTCGCGCTCGACATCCAGCAGCGGGCGCACGCGTTGAGGTTCGTAAGACGTCGTGGCTGCGCTGCCGGGTTTGAAGGGTTCGACAGTTAAATGTGGCGCAGGCGGCGAAATCGACGCCGTGGATTCTCCTGTCGGCAAGGCAACTGTTCGCTGCCCGGCGGAGTGCGGTGCTTGAATCGGCGCTGGTCGCACTGGCTGGGCAAGAGGTGCGGCAAGCGTCACCTTTGGGAGAGTTTGCGGGAGAACTTGC
The DNA here is from genome assembly GCA_031418395.1 of Rhodoferax sp. GTDB lineage: Bacteria > Pseudomonadota > Gammaproteobacteria > Burkholderiales > Burkholderiaceae_C > JANYCG01. The sequence goes on from JANOXL010000387.1 coordinate 8,183, forward strand.
GGGAGATCGAACCATTGGGTGTCGTTGGCGTGGGCCACGCTAACAGGTGGGCGACTGGCGGGTTCGTGAGGCGCGGGCTCGGCTGCGGCGCTCAAGATGGCAAAAGTATCTGCCGAGTCAGCTGTGATAGCGGCTGGGCGCGGCAGCGAGCGACGCCTCACACTATCAGGCAGCATGGCCAATTCCACAGTTTTTCCATCATGCAAAGCAACCACGGCGCGCACGACGTTGACCAACTCACGCACATTGCCGGGCCAGGCGTGAGCATTGAGCGCGCCTAGTGCCTCGGGGCTGAAATCTGCAAACTGTTTACCGTCTTCACGGGCATAACGCGCCAACAGGTCGCGTGCGATCAACGCGACATCGCCACCCCGGGCCCGCAAGGGGGGCAGGTCAATGGGCACCACGTAAAGCCGGTAAAACAAGTCTTCGCGGAACTCACCCTGGCGCACCCGTTCCGACAAATTGCGGTGTGTGGCGCAAACGATGCGCACATCGACGATGCGGGTTTTGTCTTCCCCCAGTCGCTTGACCTCACCAGTTTGCAGGACGCGCAACAGTTTGGCCTGTACGCCCAGGTCGAGTTCGGCGATTTCGTCCAGAAACAATGTGCCTTTGTCCGCTTCAATGAAAACGCCCTGGCGCTCGGCTACTGCTCCGGTGAAGGCCCCCTTGGCGTGGCCAAAAAGTTCACTTTCGATCAATTCCTTTGGGATCGCCGCGCAGTTGATGACGACCAGATTCCTGTTTTTGCGTGGGCTGCGCGCATGGATGGCATTGGCCGCCAGTTCCTTGCCGGTGCCGGATTCGCCGGTAATGCACACCGATGCATTGCTTTGCGCCACCGTTTCAATCATCTTGTAAACCGTTTGCATCTCGGCGCTTTGGCCCAGGAACTGCTCAAACTGGCGCGGTGCCTCGGTTTGCAGGCTGGCCAGACGTTGCGACAACACGGCAGCGTGAAGCGCGTTGCGCAACGTGACTTGCAAACGTTCGGCTTCGACCGGCTTCTCTATAAAGTCAAACGCGCCAGCTTCGGAGGCGCGCACGGCGTTGTCCAGCGAATCTTCAGCGGTGATCACCACCACCGAACAGGCCGGGTGCGCCCGCAAAAGCGCTTGCATGACTTCAAAGCCCGTGCCATCGGGCAAATTCAAATCCACCAGAGCAGCGTGCCAAGGGCCTTCGGGAATGTGCCGATTGGCCTGGGCGACTGTGCCTGCGGTGACCACTTGAACATCGAGCCGATTGGCAATCGTCTTGTACTGAATCGCCAGGGCGACCAGATCTTCCACGATGAGGACACGCAAGCCGGGAAACAAGGAGGCGATTTGTGCTTCTGTCATTTGGCCAGTGTACGAAGATCATTTGCAATTTGCAATAAATGGGGATAGAAATTCTCTTTTCGTTGCAAATTGCGTGAAAACTACGGGATAAGTCCTGGTTTTGGACCCGATTGCCTATTGATTGGGCAAAACAGGCTGAAATCTGACCTGTTAAACCTGGCACGTTGGTTGCGTAGATAGATCATCAGCCCCCAACCCGGTGGCTCCCATCGAAACCAACCGAAAGTCAACATCATGAAATTCGCTAAACAACTCATTGCTCTGGCTGCTCTGTCCACCCTGGGC
>JANOXL010000388.1:0-12684 GCA_031418395.1 Rhodoferax sp.
AAACGAAAACGACTCACCCGTCAGCGTGCTGCCCGAGGCTGTCGATACCCAGCCCGATTTTGCGGTGTCGGAGTCACCCGACACACGACCGCAGCAGCGCACTGGTTCAGAATCCGGCGCGACAGCCTTCGCCGCGTTGGCTTTACCAGCGGCGGCGAGCCTGGTCGTTGCCGCCGCGCCGGTGGTTTTGGACAGTAGCGACGATGACATCGACCTGGTCGACGCGCTGGATGCCGATCTATTCCCGATTTTTGAAGAGGAAGCCCAGGAACTGATGCCGCAATTAGGCGGCGCGCTGCGCCAATGGACGGCGCGGCCCGACAACCTGGGTGCGCGCGGCGAGGCCCTGCGCGTTTTGCACACACTCAAAGGCAGCGCGCGGCTGGCAGGCGCACTGCGTTTGGGCGAGATGACACACCGGATGGAATCGGCCATCGAACATTTGGGTGTCGAATCACTGTCCACCGCACAACTTGACCCGCTGTTGACCCGGTTTGACGACATTCAGGCCAATTTTGCGGCCTTGCAAACCGGCCCGGAGCAATCGTTTGTGCTGCCTGAAGGCGACACAGCTGGGCTTGCCGCCAGCGCCGCTGCGGCAGCATTGGCGGCCCTCGTTGGCGGTGACGCATCGGCGGCGCCAGCGCAGCAAGTGCCCGAGACGGCCAAACTCAGCGTGCAACGCCTCGCGCCGACGACCACCGCCTTGGCACCCATCCGCCAGGTGGCCAACCAATCGGTGCGAGTCCGTTCCTTGCTGCTGGATCGCCTGGTCAACCAGGCCGGTGAAGTGATGATTACCCGCTCGCGCCTGGAGTCGCGGCTAGACCAACTGCGGGTCGCCATGAATGACCTGACCGGCAACCTTGAACGTATGCGCCACCACTTGCGCGACATCGAGGTACAGGCCGAATCCCAAATGCAGTCACGTATGGCGCTGGCCAAAGAGACTTCGCAGCAGTTCGACCCGCTGGAGTTTGACCAGTTCACGCGCCTGCAGGAGCTCACCCGCATGATGGCCGAGTCGGTCAACGACGTGGCCACCATCCAGCGCAATATGCAAACCACGGTCGAGGGCACGGAAGACGATTTGATCGCCCAAGGCCGTCAAGCACGCGAATTGCAGCGCGACTTGTTGCGTACCCGCATGGTTGAGTTTGAAGGCATTTCAGACCGCCTCTACGGCGTGGTTCGGCAGTCTGCCAAAGAGGCAGGCAAACAGGTCAAACTCGACATCACCGGCGGCTCGCTTGACGTGGATCGTGGCGTGCTGGAGCGTATGGCACCGGCTTTTGAGCACCTGCTGCGCAACTCGGTGGCGCACGGCATTGAAACACCCGAAGCGCGCCAAAAGGCAGGCAAACCCGCCGCTGGCACGATCATGATCGACCTGCAGCACATGAGCAATGAGCTGTCAGTGAGTTTTGGCGACGACGGCGCAGGCCTTGATTTGGCCCGCATCCGAGATAAAGCTGTCTCCAGCGGCGTGGCGGCTGATGCGCATACCCTCTCGGATGCCGATGCCGCCAATCTAATCTTCCTGCCCGGTTTCTCCACCGCCGCCACCGTGACCGAAATGGCCGGGCGTGGCATTGGTATGGACGTGGTGCGCTCTGAGATGAATGCCCTGGGTGGCCGCATTGAGACCACCACCGAGCGCGGCAAAGGCACCCAGTTCCGCCTCATCCTGCCCTTGACCACGGCGGTCACACAGGTGGTGATGCTGCGTATGGGTGATCTCAACATCGGCGTGCCCGCCAACGTGATTGAGATTGTGCGGCGCGTGCCAGCGGCTGATCTGGACGCGGCCTACACCTCCAGCCAATTCACCCACGCCGGTACACAAATGCCCTTCTACTGGGGCGGCTCGCTGTTGCAGGCCTCGTCGCACAGTAACGAGATGATCACGAAAAACCTGCCGGTGGTGATTTTCAGAAGCGCCGGGCAACGCATCGCGGTACACGTCGATGAAATTCTGGGCAACCAAGAGGTGGTGGTGAAGAACCTCGGGCCTCAACTCTCACGTCTGCCCGGTTTGACCGGCATGTCCGTGCTGGCCTCGGGCGCAGTGGTTTTGATTTACAACCCGGTGGCGTTGGTGACGGTGTACGGCGAGCAGGCTCGGGCGTTGCGCCTGACGGCCTTGAAACCAAGCGCCGGATCGCCAACGGACGCATCTTCTCAAACCACAGCAGGCCAGGCCGGTGCGCCCATGCCGTCGATGATGGCGGGCGTCACACAGGTGCCCTTGGTGATGGTGGTGGACGACTCGATTACGGTTCGCCGAGTCACGCAGCGACTTTTGAAACGCGAAGGTTACCGGGTGGTGATGGCCGCCGACGGCTTGCAGGCGCTGGAGCGTTTGCAAGACGAGAAACCGACCGTGGTGTTGTCTGACATCGAGATGCCGCGTATGGATGGCTTCGATCTAGCCCGCAACATCCGCGCCGACGCAAATCTGCGCGATTTGCCGATCATCATGATCACCTCACGTATCGCTGAAAAACACCGCGAACATGCGCGTGAACTGGGGGTCGATCACTACCTGGGCAAACCGTACTCCGAAGAGGAACTGCTGCGTTTGGTAAAAAATTATTGTGAAGCCGTGGCACCCACTTAAACTGAACCTTAGGTCTCGTGTTTGGTGCTAAATAAGCTATTAAAAATATAATAAAATAGCTTATTTGTCAATCAATTTTTATTTTGAAATTACTTTACAACGGCGCCTTTGACGACTGAGTAACGTTGCAAAGTCCGCTCGCGCGCAGTCGCGTGATCCACGATCGGCAGCGGGTAATTCTTGCCCAGCATCACGCCGGCAGCCGCAAGTTCCAGCGGCGGTGCTGTCCAAGGCGCATGGATAAATCGATCCGGCAATTGGCTTAGTTGTGGCACATACCGGCGGATGAATTTGCCTGTCGCGTCAAACTTTTCGCTTTGCGTCACGGGGTTGAAAATGCGGAAATACGGCTGGGCGTCACACCCGCTGGAAGCCACCCACTGCCAGCCGCCATTGTTGGCAGAGAGGTCAAAATCGTTTAGATGCAGCGCGAAATACTGCTCGCCCCAGCGCCAGTCAACGCCTAAGTGTTTCACCAAAAAGCTCGCCGCCACCATGCGCAGGCGGTTGTGCATGTAGCCACTCAGGTTGATCTGCGCCATCGCCGCATCCACCAGCGGATAACCGGTGCGGCCCTCGCACCAAGCGGCAAACAGCGCTTTGGCGGGTGAACCCTTTTCCCATTGAATCGCGTCGTAGGCCGGTTTAAACGCGTGGCCCACCACGTGCGGGAAATTCGCCAGAATTGAAAAATAAAACTCACGCCACACCAGTTCACTCAGCCACACTGAAGCGCCCTGGCTGCCCTGCACCGAACGGGCCAGCGCCGTAGCCACCAGTTTTCGGATGGACACCGTGCCAAATCTCAAATGGATGCCCAGGTAACTCGGGCCTTTCACCGCCGGGAAATCGCGCGTCGTGTGGTAGTCGTCCATACGCTCAAAAAAATCAGCGAAGAGTTGGCGAGCACCGGCCGCGCCCGTGGGAATCTTCTGCGCGTTGAAGCCGCTGCCCTCAAAACCGAGTTGTGCCAGGCTGGGCAGCTGCGCCCTACAGGATTCGGGCACAGACGCGATTTTTTTGTAGATAGACCGAGCGCGCTTTGTGGCAGCGTCGGCGTCCAGGTTGGTGTCTTGCACACGAGCTAGCCAGGCATTTTTGTAGGGCGTAAACACGGTGTACGGTTTGCCCATTTGGGTGACGATTTCAAGGCCTTCAAACACCACCTGATCTTTGAAAGTCAAAAAAGAGGTACCCAAAACCGCCAGCGCGCCGCGCACCTGAGCGTCGCGGGCGCGGGCCTGTGGCTCGTAATCATGCGCCGCAAACACCGCCTGTACAGCCAGCGCAGCGGCCAATCGGGGCAACTCCTCCTGCGCCCTGCCATGGCGAACGATCAAGCGGCTGTCCGGGTTGAGCGCGAGTTTGCACAAATCTTCACCCAGGGCGACCACGCTGGCATGGACGAAAGCCACACGCCGGTCAGCAGGCGGCAGGGCGGCCAGAATGTCAGTGTCAAACACGAAGACACAAAAAACCTGGCGACACGCAGCCAGCGCCTCACGCAGAGCGGTGTTGTCGTCGCATCTGAGGTCGCGCCGGAACCAGACCAGGCCGGCATCAAACTGTGGGGGTTTGTTCATCGTTAAAATTGCAGCATGTCGACCGATTCTGCCCCATTGAACCTGACGAACCACTTTCTGATCGCGATGCCGGGTTTGCAGGGCGAGCCTTTCTCCAAAAGTGTGGTGTACGTGTGTGAACATAGCGAACGCGGGGCTTTGGGCCTGGTGATCAACAAACCCAGCGACATCAAACTCAAAGGCCTCTTTGACAAGGTCGATTTGCCGCTGATGCGCGCCGACCTGGTCAATACGCCCGTGTTCCACGGTGGCCCGCTGCAAACAGAGCGCGGTTTTGTCCTGCACGAGCCAATTTTTGCAGCGGCTGACAAACCCGAAGAATCGGTCTACGCCTCGACCATGACGATTCCGGGTGGCTTGGAGATGACCACTTCGCGCGACGTGCTGGAAGCGATTTCCACCGGCGCCGGGCCACTCAAAGTGCTGGTGTCGCTCGGTTATTCGGCCTGGGGCCAGGGCCAACTCGAATCTGAACTCGGCGAAAACAGCTGGCTTACCGTTGACGCCGACATGGCCGTGATTTTTGACACACCTGTTGAGCAGCGATACGAGCGGGCCTTGCAACTGCTGGGTTTGCAGTCGTGGATGTTGTCAGCCGAGGCAGGGCACGCATGAGCACCTTGGCCCTGCCAACTGCGCCCAGCGTTTCGCCTGCATTACAGACCTTTTTAGCCTTTGACTTTGGCTTGAAACGCACCGGCGTCGCCGTGGGAAACCGCCTGCTCAAAAGCGCGACGCCGCAGCGCACGATAGCCGCCGAAGGCGACGCCAAGTTTGTCAAAATCGCCGAGCAAATCAGCGCCTGGCAACCTGACGCACTGGTGATCGGTGTGCCTTTCCACCCGGACGGCGCAGCGCATGAAAATACGGCGCGCGCGCGGCGTTTTGGCCGTCAATTGGCGGGGCGCTTTGGTCTGCCCGTGTTTGAAGTGGATGAGCGTTACAGCACCACCGAAGCACTATCCCAAGGTCCCGGCGCTTTTGGGGCCAAAGATGCCGATGGGGCATCGGCCTGCATCATCCTTGAACAATTTTTGAAGGGCCTGGTATGAGTAATCTGGTCTTGGACGCGCAGGCGCTCTACGGCGAACTGCTGCGCGGCATACAAAGAATGCAACACCCTAACACCCATCTGGTCGGCATTGCCTCAGGCGGCGCTTGGTTGGCTGAGCGGATTCAGCTCGATTGCCAATTGCCGGGCAAGGCCGGTGTGATCTCCTCAGCGATGCACCGTGACGATTTTGCCCAGCGCGGTTTGAGCGGCGGCGGCCAGACCAGTTTGCCGTTTGAAATCCAGGGCGCTGACATCATCATTCTGGACGATGTTTTGTACACGGGCCGCACCATTCGCGCGGTGATCAACGAGTTGTATGACTATGGCCGCCCGGCCAATGTGCGACTGGCGGTGCTGGTGGATCGTGGTGGGCGTGAACTGCCGATCCAGCCGGATTTCTGCGCCGCCCGCGTCACCTTGCCACCCCATCAGTCGCTGGCGCTGGAGCGCAGCGCAAACGGGCACTTCAGTTTCAAAGTCGAGACCAAATAAGGTCCCTTTCACCATGCTCTACAAGCGCAATCCGCAACTCAACAAAAACGGCGAGCTGATTCATCTGCTGTCGATCGAAGGCTTGCCCAAAGCCACGCTGGTGCAAATCCTCGACACAGCGGAAAAATTCGTTTCCGTCAACGACCGCGAAGTCAAAAAGGTGCCGCTCCTGCGCGGAAAAAGTGTGTTCAACCTGTTTTTTGAAAACTCTACGCGCACCCGCACCACCTTTGAAATCGCGGCCACACGGCTCTCGGCCGACGTGATCAATCTGGATATCGCGCGTTCTTCCGCCTCCAAAGGCAAGTCGCTGCTGGACACCATTGCCAACCTGTCGGCCATGGCGGCTGACATGTTTGTCGTACGCCACAGCGAATCCGGCGCGCCGTATCTGATTGCGCAACATGTGGCGCCGCATGTCCACGTGATCAACGCCGGAGATGGCCGCCACTCGCACCCGACGCAGGGGCTGTTGGACATGTTCACAATCCGCCACTTCAAGAAGGATTTCACCAACCTGACGGTCGCGATCGTGGGCGATGTGTTGCATTCGCGGGTGGCCCGTTCTGACATCAACGCGCTAACCACGCTGGGCTGCGCCGAAGTACGCGTGGTCGGCCCGCAGACCCTCGTGCCTGCCGACATGGCGCACATGGGCGTGCGGGTGTGTCACTCAATGGAAGAGGGCATTCGGGATTGCGATGTCATCATCATGCTGCGTCTGCAAAACGAACGTATGAGTGGTGCGCTGCTGCCCTCCAGCCAGGAGTTTTTCAGGAGTTACGGATTGACCCCTGACAAACTGAAACTCGCCAAGCCCGACTGCATCGTGATGCATCCAGGCCCGATCAACCGGGGCGTCGAGATTGACTCGGCTGTCGTCGATGGGCAGCAAAGCGTCATTTTGCCGCAGGTCACCTATGGCATTGCGGTGCGTATGGCCGTCATGAGCATCGTCGCAGGAAACGAAGCCTAAGAACATGAACCCCAAAACGATATTGATCAAAAACGGCCGGGTCGTCGATCCGGCCAGTGGTTTGAACGAAATATGCGATCTGGCGCTTTCAAATGGGACAGTGGAAGCCATTGGATCAATAACAACTGAATTCACGCCGGATCGGGTGATCGATGCTACCGGCTGCGTCGTGTTGCCGGGCCTGGTTGATTTGGCGGTGCGCCTGCGTGAGCCGGGTTACGAGCATGCGGGCATGTTGGCGAGCGAACTTGCCGCCGCCGTGGCGGGCGGCGTGACCAGCGTCGTTTGCCCGCCTGATACTGACCCAGTGTTGGACGAACCCGGCCTGGTGGAGATGCTGCGTTTTCGCGCCCAAACACAAGGTGCGGCCCGGTTGTTCCCCCTGGGCGCTTTGACTCGCGGCCTCAAAGGTGAAGTGCTCACCGAAATGCTGGCTTTGAAAGAAGCTGGCTGCGTCGCTTTCAGCCAAGCCGAGGTGCCGCTCGAAAACACCCAAGTCATGTTGCGCGCTTTTCAATACGCCAATACCTTTGGTTTTACAGTGTGGCTGCGGCCGCAGGAAATCCACCTGGGCAAAGGTGTCGCCGCCAGCGGTCCGCTGGCTACACGGATGGGGCTGGCGGGTATTCCGGTGGCCGCTGAAACCATCGCCTTGCATACGATTTTCGAGTTGATGCGCAGCACCGGCGCGCGTGTGCATATCTGCCGCATCAGCAGTGCCGAGGGCGTGGCACTGGTGCGCCAAGCCAAGCTCGATGGGCTGAAGCTGAGCTGCGATGTCAGCATCAACTCCCTGCATTTGACCGATGTTGATGTCGGTTATTTCGACAGCCGCATGCACCTTCGCCCGCCCCTACGCCAGCAGCGTGACCGCGATGCACTTCGCGCGGCGCTGGCTGACGGCACCATTGACGCCCTCGTCTCTGACCATTCCCCTGTCGAAGAAGATGCCAAAGCGCTGCCATTTGCAGAAAGTGAACCGGGCGCCACCGGCTTGGAATTGCTGCTGAGTCTGGCGCTCAAATGGAGCAGTGACGCGGGTGTCGCGCTACCCCAGGCACTGGCGCGCCTGACGAGCGGGCCCGCTGCTGCGCTGGGCGCTGGCATGCCGATTGGCTTGGGACAACTACAGGTCGGCGGCATCGCTGACATCTGCATTTTCGATCCCAAAGCCAGCTGGCAAGTCTTGCCCGCAGCGCTCAGAAGCCAGGGCAAACACACACCATTCTCGGGTTATGAATTGCCGGGTCGTGTGCGTTATGCCTTGGTGCAGGGGCAGGTGGTGTACGAAGCCACGACGCCAGCCTGAAACAACAAAGTGGCTTGGTCCGAATGAACCGGCTGGCTGGTCTGTGCAAGCTGTTGCACACCGCCCTTCACGTGGTGGGCGGGTTGTTGACCATTTTGTTGCTGTTCCCGGCGCTTGACGGCGCGCAGCGCCAAATGCGCGTGCAGCGCTGGTCTGCCGCGATGTTGTCGGCCATGGGTGTGCGGCTCAAAGTGGACGGCCCCATTCAGCAAACTGGCCCCGTGATGATCGTCGCGAATCACACTTCGTGGCTGGACATCACCGCCCTGCACAGCGTTCAGTTTTGCCGCTTTGTAGCCAAGGCCGACATCAAACGCTGGCCGGTCCTTGGTGGCCTGGCTGACCGCTCTGGCACACTTTTTATTGAACGCGCGTCGCGTCGTGACGCACTGCGCGTCGTTCACCACATGGCCGACAGCCTGCGGGCCGGTGACGTGCTGGCCGTGTTCCCAGAGGGCACCACCTCAGATGGCACCGCGCTGCTGCCTTTTCACGCCAATCTGTTTCAGGCTGCCGTGTCCGCGAATGCCCCGGTTCAACCTGTTTTGATTCAATATCTGGATCGCCAAAGTGGCCACATTAACCAGGCGCCAAACTTTGTAGGTGAAGAGTTTTTTCTGGTTTCGGTGTGGCGCACTTTATGTACGCCCGGGCTCGTCGCACACATTCGTTTGGGTACGCCTCAGGCCATTGATTCCCGCGACCGGCGTGTACTGGCTGCGCAGCTTCGCGATGCGGTTGCGGCGCTTCAAACCTCCGAACAAGGTTTGGCCCAAGATATCTAGGCCCCTCCCGGCTACCATTTTTTAGAGCGTCCATCATCCGTCCGAACCGTGTTGTCGCTGCCTCGCTGGCGCTGCTTTTGGCCGTACCGCTGGGCTGGGCCTTTGTGGCTGCGGTGGCCGCCGCCTGGCAGGTCGACGCATGGCGGGCGTTTGCCTCAGAAACCCAGGTTCCAAAGGCCATGTTGACCACCTTGTGGACAGGAATTACTTCTACCTCTCTTGCGGTAGCGTGCACGGCGCTGTTGCTGTCAACAACTTTTCCGGGGCAAAGCTGGTCGCGCCTGGTGCGCGTACTGGGGCCAATGCTGGCAGTACCCCACGTTGCATTTGCCATCGGGCTGGTGGCCCTGCTGGCCCCAAGCGGCTGGCTCTTGCGCCTCGTGTCGCCGTGGGCAACCGGATTTTCATCGCCGCCCGCCTGGGTCACCACGCAGGATCCGCTGGGGCTGGGCTTGATCGCCGTGCTGGTGTTCAAGGAGATTCCGTTTTTGTTGTGGGCCGCTGCGACTCAGCTACAACGTGCCGAAGTCGCCCAACGCCTAGAGCGCGAATTGGCCGTGGCACGCAGCCTGGGTTACGGCGCGCACACCGCGTGGTGGCGCGTCGTTTGGCCGCAACTCTGGCCGCGCTTGCGCTGGCCCATGATGGCGGTGTTGGCCTACGGTTTGACGGTGGTCGACGTCGCCCTGGTGATCGGGCCGAGCTCGCCACCGACCTTGTCGGTACTCGCGTGGATCTGGTTGCAAGATGCCGATCTGGCGCTCAACGCTCAAGGCGCAGTGGCCGCTTGGGGTTTGGCGGGATTGCTGCTGCTTCTGGCGATCATGTTGTGGATACTGCCCGGACTGCCGTTTTGGCGCAGGCGATGGACCAGTGGCCTACGGGGTCTCCTTTCGCCCGTGAACCCGCGCCACTCCGCGGTAAATGGCCTTCGCAGGATGGCGGGTTTCAGTCTGCTGCTCCTGATTTATATAGCCGTGATTTTGGCCCTGCTCGCGGGCAGCGTTTCCGGTGTCTGGGCGTTCCCGGCCTTGTTACCGCAGACCTTCACTTCGGCCGCCTGGATGTCCGTCGTCAACAGCCTGGGATCCATCGGCACCACGCTGACGCTGGCGTTGGCCAGCACGGTCACGGGTTTGGTGTGGTCCGTCGCCTGGCTGGAATTTGCGCCACCACGCTGGGACCATCATTTGCGCAAGGCTGTCTATCTGCCGTTAGTGTTGCCGTCCGTGTTGTGGGTCGTCGGCGTCCATGGCTTGACCTTGGCTTGGGGCATTGACGCGACCTGGACGGGTGTCTGGATCGCCCACAGCCTGGCCACACTTCCCTACATTTTGATTGCCTTGAGCCCCGCCTACCTAGGGTTTGACGCGCGATACTGGTCAATTTGCGCGTCGATGGGCCGCTCACGCAGCGCCTTTCTGATGCAGGTGAAGTGGCCTCTTCTGCGTGCGGCCTTGGCCTCTGCGGCCGCTGTGGGTTTTGCCGTCAGTGTGGCGCAATATCTGCCAACCCTGTTTATCGGTGCAGGACGACTGACAACCGTCACCACCGAGGCCGTGACGCTCGCTTCAGGTGCCCAACGCTCGTTGACCTCTGCCTATGCCGCATTGCAATGGCTGCTGCCGGTGCTCGCGTTTGGCCTTGCCGCCTGGGCCGGACAGGCCCGCCGTTTCTCTGCGCACAAGCGCTGAGTGAATGAGGTGCGCGCGTCAGTGCAGATAACAAATGGGCAGATATCATTGGACTCACACCCGTTATCTCACCGCAAACCCTTGGACTCATGACGCCCGCACCCACTCGCCTAGCGCACATCCCCGGCCACCGCTTCTTGCACGCTCCCGGACCCACCCACCTGCACCACAGCGTGGTCGAAGCCATGAGCCGGCAACCCTTGGACCACGGCGACCCACGTCTTATGGAGATGGTCGCCGCCTGTGAAGCCGGCATCAAATCTCTGTTGAACGCACCCAGCGCCCACGTCTTCATGTACGCGACTAACGGCCACGGCGCCTGGGAAGCGGCGCATGCCAACCTCCTGGCTGTGGGCGACACCGTGCTGATCCCCGGCACCGGCCACTTTTCAGAGTCTTGGGCGATTCAAACTGAAGCCTTGGGCGCTACCGTCATTCGCACACCCTGGCGCGAAGGTTTCCCGCTGGATCCCGTCGAGATTGAAGCGGCCTTGCGGGCCGACACGTCACACGCCATCAAGGCCGTCTTCACCGTCCACACCGACACCGCCAGCGGCATGACCAACGACCTGGCCGCCATCCGCGCCGCGATGGATGCCGCCCGGCATCCGGCGCTCTTCGTCGTAGACGTGGTCGCCTCTTTGGGCGCAGCGCCTTTTGACATGCAGGTGTTGCGCGCCAATGTGGTGATCGGCGCATCGCAAAAAGGCCTGATGTGTACGCCGGGGCTTGGCTTTTGCGCCGCAGACAACATCGCGCTAGCGCTTTCGCGCAACAACCCCAATCCGCGTTTCTATTGGGACTGGATTCGCCGTCTGGGGGAACACGCCTACCAAAAATTTTGTGGCACAGCCCCACAAAATCTGTTGATGGGCATGCAGGCGGCTTTTGGGCTGATCGAACAAGAGGGCCTGCTGCAGGTCTTCGCGCGGCACCGGCGCATCGCGCGGGCCACCCACGCCGCTGTGCAGTGCTGGAGCCGGGCGGGGCAGTTTGGATTTTTCAGCAAAATCGAGGCGGCAAGATCTGTCTCTGTCACCTCCATCACAGTTGCGCCAGGTGTGGAGGTCGAGGCCTTGCGCACCGTGGCCCGCGAGCGTTTTCAGGTCGCTTTCGCCGGAGGTTTGGGGCCACTGACCGGCAGAATATTCCGCATTGGCCATTTGGGCGACATCAATGAAGCCATGATTCTGGGTTGTCTGGGCGGCATTGAGGCGGCGATGACCGTGCAAGGCCTGGCCTTTGAGCCGGGCGTTTCAGCGGCTGCGGCCAGTTTGGCGCAGGACCGTTAAGTCGGCGCTTTAATTTACCTTTATCTACTTTTCAGGAATCCCCATGCAAACCCGTCAACTGGGTAAAAGCCCGCTGCAAGTCTCGCCTTTGTGTTTTGGTGGCAATGTGTTTGGCTGGACGGTGGATGAGAAAACATCGTTTGCACTACTCGACGCCTGGCTGGACGCGGGTTTCAATTTTGTCGATACGGCTGACGTTTACTCCGCCTGGGTGCCTGGTCACACGGGCGGCGAGTCGGAGACGGTGCTGGGCAAATGGTTCAAAAAGAGCGGCAAACGCCAACAAATCGTCCTGGCCACCAAGGTCGGCAAGCCCATAGGGCCGGGCAAAACCGGCTTGAAGCCCGCCTATATCCGCCAGGCCGTGGAGGACTCGCTCAAACGTCTGCAAACCGACGTGATTGACCTCTACCAATCCCACGACGACGACGCCAGCACGCCGATGGAAGACACGATGGGTGCGTTTGATGATCTCGTCAAATCCGGCAAAATCCGCGCGATTGGCGCCTCCAACTTCACCGCGCCGCGCCTTGAACTGGCCCTGAAGACCAGCGAAAAACTCGGCCTTGCGCGTTACGAAAGTTTGCAGCCCTTGTACAACCTGTACGACCGCGCCGTATTTGAAGACGCGTTGGGGCCATTGTGCCGACAGCATGGCGTGGGGGTGATCAACTTTTACACCCTGGCGGCCGGTTTTCTCACGGGCAAATACAGAAGCGCTGAAGACGCCAGCAAAAGCGCGCGCGGCAAAGGCACGACCGGCAAATACCTCAACCCGCGCGGGCTGAAAATTCTTGCCGCTCTGGACAGCCTGGCGCCGCGTTACAACGCAACACCTGGCCAGCTGGCCGTGGCTTGGTTGATGTCGCGCCCTGGCGT
>JANOXL010000389.1:0-15069 GCA_031418395.1 Rhodoferax sp.
GTTTTGCGCAAATAGGCGCGCAGGCTGTGAACCGTGTCTTCAACTTGTGCGATGCTGGAAGCCAGCACACCGGCCAGTTCACGGAATACGGGTTCGATCTGCTCCTGATGGTGTAGCAACTGATGCGCCGTATTCAGGGCACTCAAGGCATTTTGGCCTTCATCGTCGAGCGCCGCGACCGAGCCTTGCGCTGCATCCAGCAAAGCCTGGGCATGCGACAGGCGGCTGTGTTCCGTGTTGAGATCCTCCCACTCGTTGGCACGTGGCGCGAGTTTGTCGAGTTCACCAATTTGCCAAGCCAGGCGCTCGCGTTCACGCTGCAGCGTCTCTTGAGCGCTCCGCGCATCTTGAAGTTGGGCTTGTGCCTTGCGCCAGACGTGCCACAACTGGCGGAGTTTTTCAAGCGATAAATCGGCGTAGGCATCCAACAAACCACGAACCGCATCGGGCCGCGTCAGGCTTTGCCAAGCGTGCTGGCCATGGATATCCACCAGCGCTTCGCCAAGTTCGCGCAACTGGGCGGCTGTGCCCGGGCTGCCATTGACCCAGGCGCGGCTTTTGCCCTGGTTGTCGACCGTGCGGCGCAGCAGCAGGCTCTCAGCTTGATCAAATCCAGCCGTTTGCAGCCACTCGGCGAGCCAAGTTGCCAAAGCCGGCGGGCAGTCGAATTCAGCCGTCACGTCGGTGCGATTGGCGCCTTCGCGTATGGAAGCTGTGTCTGCGCGCGCACCGGTGACCAACTGCAGGGCGTCGATCAAAATCGATTTTCCAGCGCCTGTTTCACCTGTTAAAACCGTAAAACCGGCGCTCAGATCGACATCCAGCTCGCGCACAATCACAAAATCACGCAGAACAATTCGCCGCAATGCCATTTAGACCGCCCCCACGTTCCAATGGAGTTTTTGGCGCAGGTTGTCAAAATAGGTCCACCCGGTAGGGTGCAGAAAACGCACCTGATGCTCAGAGCGGGTGACGATGATGCTGTCACCCTTCAGAAGCGATGCCAACGATTGCATGTCAAAGTTGGCGCTGGCATCCCGTCCGGCCACCAGCGTGATGGCGATTTGAGATGAATTCGACAACACAATCGGCCGATTTGACAAGGTGTGCGGCGCAATCGGCACCATTACCCAACCCGGCACTGAGGGGTGCAAGAGCGGCCCGCCAGCTGATAAGGCATAAGCGCTTGAGCCCGTAGGTGTGGCGATGATCAGGCCGTCTGCCCGCTGGTTGGCGACAAAATGGCCATCCACCTCCACGCGCATTTCCACCATGCCGGAGGTTGCGCCGCGGTTGACCACGACCTCATTCATCGCCAAGGCGTCAAACACACACTGGCCGTCGCGCATGACACGCGCCGCCATCAAACTGCGGGTGTCTTCTTCGTAGTCACCGGCGAGCATTGGTGCCAGCATTTTTTTGAAGGATTCGAAACTGATATCGGTGATGAAGCCCAGCCGCCCCTGGTTAATGCCGATCAGCGGCACGTCAAAACGCGCGAGTTGCCGACCAATGCCGAGCATCGTGCCGTCACCACCGACGACCAAACCCAGGTCACAACGCGCACCGATGGCGGCTACATCCAGCACGGTGTGGCCGGTAAAACCCATGTTGGAGGCCGTGTCCTGTTCAAACACCACGTCGCAGCCCTGGCTGTGCAGAAAGCTGGCAATCTCCTCCAGGCCATGGCGCGAACCCGCGCCCGTCGCACCCGTGGCGAGGGTCTGGTATTTGCCGATGATCGCAATCTGGCGAAATTTGGACTTCATCCTCAAATTACATCACTAAAATGAAGCGATGCTGGATGATCGTGCCAAGTTGTTGATGAAGGCGCTGGTTGAGCGTTACATTGCCGACGGGCAGCCCGTCGGTTCCCGAACGCTTTCTCGTGCCTCGGGGCTGGATCTCTCGCCGGCGACGATCCGCAACGTGATGTCCGACCTGGAGGAGCTAGGCCTGATCGTCAGCCCCCACACCTCGGCCGGGCGTATCCCCACGGCGCGCGGCTACCGGCTGTTTGTGGACACCATGCTGACGGTGCAGCGCGGCCAGATCGCCACACAGAGCCTGGCGCCGGACCAGCCGCAAAAGGTCATCTCCAACGCGGCCAACCTGTTGTCAAGCCTGTCGCAGTTTGTCGGCGTGGTGATGGCGCCCAGGCGCACCTCGGTGTTTCGCCATATCGAATTCTTGCGGCTCTCCGAGAAGCGCATTTTGGTCATCATCGTCTCGCCGGACGGCGATGTGCAAAACCGCGTCATCTTCACCGAGCTGGATTACACACAAGCCAACCTCGTGGAGGCGGCCAACTACCTCAATACGCATTACGTCGGCCTGGCGATTGAGCAGGTGCGTGCACGCCTGCAAAATGAAATCGAAAGCCTGCGTTCTGAAATAGCGAGCTTGATGCAGGCAGCGGTCAACGTGAGCTCCGATGCCATCACCGAATCGCGCGACGAAGTCGTCATCTCCGGCGAGCGTAATTTGTTGGCTGTCACAGATTTTTCCAGCGACATGGGCCACCTGCGCCGCGCTTTTGAGCTGTTTGAGCAAAAGGCCCAGTTGATGCGTCTGATGGATGTGGCCGGCCGTGCCGAGGGGGTGCGGATTTTCATTGGCGGCGAGAGCCAAGTGGTGCCGTTTGAAGACTTGTCCATCGTCAGCGCGCCGTATGAGGTGGATGGGCTGGTCGTCGGCACACTGGGTGTGATCGGTCCAACCCGCATGGCGTATGACCGCATGATCCAGATTGTAGATATCACCGCCAAGTTGGTCAGCAACGCCCTGAGTCATCAAAAGTAGGCGCCCAAAGGCAGCGCCATATACCTGCACCAGAAAACGCAGTGGTGCTCATTGCAGACTCCCGTCAAAGTGCGCCCTTTACAATCCCACTCGTGTTGGGGCGTTAGCTCAGTTGGTTAGAGCAGAGGACTCATAATCCTTTGGTCCACGGTTCAAGTCCGTGACGCCCTACCAGTTTCGTCAGATAAGCCTGCTATCGTTGTGGTAGCGGGCTTTTCCTTTTTCTGGAGCGTGGATGCGTCGATTCCTGTTGTGTGCTGCGTGGCTGATGGGCCTCTCTGCACCCTTGCTGTACACGTCGACAGCGTCGGCGCAGACCCGTGGAGTCGCTGCGACCACCGAGTTGGAGGTGTTGCAAGGTTTGGCGAATGAGGGTCACCGCTCGGCCAGTTTTAATCTGGGCGTGTTGTACGACACAGGGCGCGGTGTGGCGCAGGACTTCAGGCTAGCGGCGCGCTGGTACCGGGCGGCGGCCAAACAAGGGCACGCAGCGGCGCAATTTAACTTGGGCGGTTTGTATTTCGAAGGCCAGGGCGTCGATAAAGACCTGGTGCGGGCCTCCGTCTGGTTCACTCTCGCAGCCGTCAGCGGTTTTGACGGCGCAGCGCGTAACCGCAACAGCGTGGCCGCTCTACTCAGTGCCGAACAACGTAGCCTCGCTCAACGCCTGGTGCGTCAATGCCAACAAACTGAATTGCGCGACTGTGACTGAGCGGAACCATAGGGTGATCGTCTGTTGGTTTGATGGCAAGTTGTTGGTCAAGTATGGTTAAACAAAATTAATTTATATACAATAAACGATTGAATATTAGTCATTTATTATTCAATTTAAATAGCAATAAATCTAATATTTATGAGACCTAATATAATTTTTTAATAATTATTTATTCTAAGAAAATTATATTTATAGAGCGGCTCGAGTCTACCCACTTCACCGTCGCTGCCCTGCACTACCTGCCACTTCGCCAGCGTGGTTAAACTGAATCATTGCCAATCCCAAGATCGCAGAGCCAGCCAAGCCCACCCATTCTTACCTAGACCACTGATGAAACCTACCGTGTATTTCAAGGGGCAACGTATTGACCCCGACGTTTTTTTTCAGCGCTATTTGCAATCCGCCGCGGCATTGCGGGCCTGCGGTGTGGGTGAGGGTGATGTGGTGGCGCTGATGCTGCATAACAGCCCGCTGGCTTTGGAGCTGACGCTGGCCGTGCGTTGGATCGGCGCCCATTGGTGCCCTGTCAACTGGCACTTCAAGACGGACGAGGTGCAGCACATCCTGGCCGACAGCGGCGCCAAGATTTTCATCGCAGAGGGGGATTTGCTGGCCAACTTGAGTGGCCTGAACTTGGGCGCAACACAATGTTTTTCAACCGGTTCGGGCCGCTCCGCCTCCGCCGCGGCCGTCGCCTCAGCCCCACCCAGTACGGCAGCAAGCCCGATCATCGCCGCAAGCTGGGAAGAATTTCGCGACCTCCACGCTTCGCGTCAAACGGCTGCACCAACACCTCAAACCGTACCGCAAAGTGCCCCCCGAAGTGCGATGTTTTACACCTCCGGCACGACAGGCCGCCCCAAGGGCATCCGCCGTGCGGCGTCCACCCCCGAGCAGGTTCAGGCGGGTCTGGCCATCTTGCGCCACTGCATGGGGTTTGAGCCCGGCATGCGTGCCTTGGTGAGTGCGCCGATGTACCACAGCGCGCCAAATTCCTTCTCAATTGGCTCTTCGCTTGAAAGTGCGGAGCTTTTTATCGAAGAGCGCTTTGATGCCGAAGACACCCTGCGCATGATCGAGCAACTGCGCCTCACCCACGCTTACCTGGTGCCCACCATGTATGTGCGCATGTTGCGTCTGCCCGAGGCAGTGCGCCAGCGTTATGACGTCAGCAGCATGAAGTTTGTTGGCTCAACGGGTTCGCCATGCCCACCGGACGTGAAGCGCCAAATGATCGAATGGTGGGGGCCTGTGATCCACGAATCCTACGGCTCCAGCGAGTTGGGTTATATGACCCGCCTTGACAGCCACGAGGCATTGCGCAAGCCGGGCTCTGCCGGCAAGGCCCTGCCCGGTGTGCAGATCGACATACTCGGTAAAAATGGCGAGAGTTTGCCTGCGGGCCAAGCTGGAACGATTTACGCGCACCACAGCGCGTTGGCCGATTTCACCTATAACGGGAATGATGCCGCGCGCCGCGCGATGGAGGTCAATGGCCTCAAGACCATGGGCGACATTGGCTACCTGGATGAAGACGGCTTTCTATTCATCGTGGACCGCTCGGCGGACATGGTGATCAGCGGGGGCGTCAACATCTATCCCGCTGAAATTGAGGCCGCCTTGCAGATGATGCCCGGTGTGGCCGATTGCGCCGTGTTTGGCATTCCAGACGACGAGTTTGGCGAGACACTGGCCTGCGCCATTCAGCCTGCGATGGGGGTGAGCTTGCAGGTGGCCCAAATTGAGACTTATCTGAGCGCCAGACTGGCCCGCTACAAGTTGCCCCGGCACTTCACGTTTCACGACGCCTTGCCGCGTGAAGACACAGGGAAAATTTTTAAACGTAAGTTGCGGGAGCCGTATTGGGCCGGTAAAACCCGCCGGGTTTGATTCCACTTCTAAATCATGACGGTATGTTGTTGCGCCGCCAGGCCCTGCCCTGGCACTACCATCGTCGGCACGTTTCCAACACTCACGATGGAGAAACAGAACAACAACCGATAGCCTCAGAAACGCTATATAAAAAAATAGCGTCATGTAAGCCAAATACGAGACCTACCGCCGTTTTTTTTCTGAAACCGCAGTGTGCCAACCTGCCCCAGGCAAGGCAGGGCCCCCGCGAGGGGGCCGTGCAGCACACACAGTGAGAAATGTGGGGATCAGGTGTTCTGCGAACCGCGATGCGCCCAGCCGGTGGTGTGATTTTCAATGGCGCTGAAGAGTTCGTACATCACCATCGCCATAGCGCCCACCACGACCAGGCCTGCAAAGGCCAAGCCCATCTGCATCGACGAGCCGGCTGAAATCAGCAGGTAGCCGATGCCTTCATTGGCTGCCGTCATCTCGGAGACCGTGGTGCCCACAAATGCCAGGGTGATGGCAATTTTTAGCGAGCCGTAAAAATACGGCATCGAGCGCGGCAGGCCTACTTTGACTAAAACGTCCCAGCGTTTCGCGCCCAGCACCCGCAACACGTCTTCCAGCTCAGGCTCCAGCGTGGCCAAGCCGGTGGCAATGTTGACCATGATCGGGAAGAAGCTGATCAAAAACGCGGTGAGGATCGCGGGCCCAACGCCAATGCCAAACCACACCACCAAAATCGGCACAAAGGCCGCCTTGGGCAGCGCGTTGAAAGCGGTCATTAGCGGGTATACCGCGGCATAAGCCAAACGTGAACTTCCGATCACAAAACCCAGCAAAACGCCAACCACGATGGCGATGCCAAATCCGGCCATCGTCACCCAGAAGGTGCGCCACGCGTGGCCGGCAATGATGGTTTTGAACTCCCAAAACTGCGTCCAGATGCGCCAAGGGCTTGGGAAAATGAACTCGGAGACGTTGAACGCCCAACAGATCAGCTGCCAGAGCAGCAAAAAGCTGACCAGCAAAACCCAAGGCGACCATTTTTCAATTTTTTTGCTGTTCATGATTTCACCGCCGCCGTTTGCCTAATTGCCCCAATATGGCCACGCAACTCATGGACGATGTCCGTGAACGCGGGTGTGTAGGTAACTTCCAGATCACGTGGTCGCGGCAGCTCGATCTGCTTTTTCACAACAAAACGCCCGGGGCTTTTGCTCATCACATAGACCGTGTCGGCCAGAAAAACGCTTTCACGCAGGTCGTGTGTGACCAGGATGACGTTGAATTTTTGCTCGGTCCACAAATCACGCAAGATGCACCACAACTCTTCGCGGGTGAAGGCATCCAGCGCGCCAAAGCGCTCGTCCAGCAGCAGCATTTTTGGCTCATGAATCAGTGCGCGGCAAATGCTGGCGCGTTGTTGCATGCCGCCCGACAACTCCCACGGGAATTTGTCTTCATAACCACCCAAACCGACTTTTTGCAGCAGTTTGCGGGCGCGCTCCACGTATTCGGGCCGCTTTTGTTTGAAATTGCTGCGGTAGGGTTCGACGATTTCCAGTGGCAACAAAACGTTGTCCACGGTGCTGCGCCAGGGCAGGAGCGAGGGCGCCTGAAAGGCCATGCCTGAGATCTTCAATGGCCCGGTGACGGGCTGGTTGTCGATCATTATCTTGCCCCTGGACGGCATACGCAAGCCCGTGGTCAGTTTCATGAACGTGGACTTGCCGCAACCGGAAGGGCCCACGATGGCAATGAACTCGCCTTGGCGAACTTTCAGGTCAATGGCTTCAACCGCGAAATGGTTTTGCGCCAACAACTCGTCGTTGTAAGCGAGCCAGACATCGGCAAAGTCAACAAATACTGGCGCTTGTGCATCCTGCATATTTTTTATAAAAAATAGGTCGTCAGGTCAATAAAAATGTGCGCAAATTGCTATACAAAATATAGCAATTTTCGCCATGGCGCCGTCGCTTACTTCTTCGGCAGGATATTCAACTCTGCCTTGGTGGGCAGAAACGACGCATTCCACACGGTGTCCGGGTTGATACGTGTCTTGGTGTTGAAAGCGTCCGATACCTGCGAGGCCATGAGCGAAAGGCGGGGGCCGTTGACCTGGCCAAAACCTTCTGCGCGGGCGTTGGGGCTGTTGATCACGGTGTCAATGGCGAGTTTGAGGCGGCGGGTTTCCAGCTCAGTGTTCACAATCCCGTCACGCGCTTTCACGTCATTGATGGCCGCGGCTGGGTTGGCGATCACGTCTTTCACGCCTTTGGTGAAGGCCAGCAAAAAGGCTTTCACGGCCGCCGGGTTTTCCTTGATCATTTTGGGGGTGGCGATGATGGCGTTGCCATACAGCTTCACGCCGAAATCCGGGTAGGGCAAGACCACCACCTCATCGGCTTTGGCGCCGCGCGCTTCCAAATTCAGCAGTGAGGTGAAGGTAAAGCCGGTGATGGCGTCTACATCACCGCGCACCAGCATGGTTTCACGCAAGGGCGGATCCATCGCGATCCAGGTCACACCGCTGATGTTGTTGGCTTTGCTGAAAATCGGGAACGCCCGGCGTCCCGCGTCAAACACGGGCGCACCCAGCTTTTTGCCGTTCAAGTCAGCGGGTGTTTTGATGCCCGATTTTTTCAGTGCCATGACCGAGGCGGGCGTGTCGTTGTAGACCATCATCACCGCCACCGGTTTGTTGGGCGCGTCCGGGTTGTTGGCGTGGAACTCCATCAGTGCGGCAAGGTCTGCAAAACCCATGTCGTAAGCGCCCGAGGCGACGCGCGTTACGGCGGCGCCAGAGCCGTTTCCGGCATCGATCGTGACGTCGAGTTTGGCGTCTTTGAAATAGCCCTTGGCGGCAGGCGTCAGAAACAGTGCAGAGGGGCCTTCAAAGCGCCAGTCAAGCTGGAATTTAATGGGCGTGGTCTGGGCGAAAGCGGCACCAGAAACGGCAGCGAAGGCCAGGGCTGCGGTGGTTTTGAGAAAGACGCGTTTAGTCATGAAGTCTCCAGGGTTGGCAGGTTGTAAAGTGAAGCGGTAAAAAAGCAGTCGAGAAAAATCGGTTTGACAAATCAGGCCAGCAGATCATGCAATGTTCGGGCCAATACTTTGGTTGACCGGCGCAAATCGTCCAAAAGCAAATGTTCGTCGGCCCGTTTGGCGTTGGATTCCAGCACGGTGCGGGGGCCCGCGCCGTACAAGACGACGGGTATTCCGGCTTCGCCAAAAAGGCGGGCATCAGTGTAAAGCGGTGTGCCGGTTGTAGGAATGGCTTCCCCAAACACGACCTGCCCATGCTGTTGCAAGGCCTTGACCAGCGGCTGGTTGCCAGGCAGAGGCTGCAAGGCCCGTGCCAGCAAAATAGTCTGGATCTCGACACGAATGCCAGGTAATTGCCCCGCCGTGTCAGTGATCAATTGGCGCAGCGCGGCTTCAATGGCGGTGGGGTCTTCTTCAGGGATCATGCGCCGGTCGAGTTTGAAATCCACCCGGCCAGGCACCACATTGGTGTTGGTGCCGCCCGAAATGGTGCCGACGTTGAGGTAAGGGTGCGAAATACCCGGTACTTCGGAATGCACCGTTTTCAGCAGCTCGTTTTGCGCATACAGCACCGTCAGCAGGTGGTTAGCGGCCTGCAACGCATCCACGCCAGTGTCTGGAATGGCGGCGTGCGCCATCTTGCCGTAGATGGTCACGGCCAACTGCAGGCAGCCGTTGTGCGCGGTGACGACCTGGTAACTGAAACCGGCGGCAATCGCCAAGTCTGGATTGATCGCGCCCTGGCGCAGCAAACGGCCCACACCCAGCTCGCCGCCAAACTCTTCGTCATAGGTAAACAGAAGTTCGACACTGCCTTTGACCGGTTTGGCCACGGCCTCCAAAGCGCGCACGGCATAGGTGTAAGTTGCAAAATCCGATTTGCTGACGGCAGCGGCGCGGCCATAAATATTGCCGTTGTCAATCTCGCCGCTGTAGGGGTCGTGCGTCCAGCCCTCGCCGGGCGGCACCACATCGCCATGGGCATTGAGCAAAACGGTCTTGCCACCGGCCACCGTATGGCCTGGGCCATAGTTGCGTCGCACCAGTAGATTGGTGACCGAAGCCATGCCCGCCGCCTCGGCTTCTTCTTGGGGAACGGGATATTTTTCAACCTCAAAGCCGAAATCCTGCAGCAGGTCGGCAGTGTGCTGTGCGTGCGGCGCGTTGTTGCCAGGCGGTGTGTCCGTGGGCACTTGAATGAGCGCTTGCAAAAAGCGCACCTGCTCATCAAAATGCGCGTCTACCCAGCGGTCAATTTGATCGTAGTGCGGCATCGTCATTCGGCCTGCGACGTGGCCAGATCAGCCAGCAGAAGTTGCATGGCTTCGACCGCCAACTGCATGTCATCCGAGCTGCTGGACTCCAGCGGGTTATGGCTGATGCCGGCGTTTTCTCCGCGTACAAACAACATCGCCTGCGGCATCACCTCGTGCAATTTCATGGCGTCGTGGCCAGCGCCGCTGGGCATTTTGAACACCGGCACACCCAGCGCCTCGACGGCTTTCTCCCAGCGGCTTTGCCACTGGGGCGCACTGGGGGCAGCAGCAGCACGCATGGTTTCCTCGGCCGTGAATAAAACGCCGCGCCGTTCACAAATGGATGCCAGCTCAGCCATGACGTCAGCCACCAGGCGATCGCGCTGGGTGTTGAGGGGTGCGCGCAAATCCAGCGTGAATTCACAACGGCCTGGCACCACGTTGGTCGAGCCATTGGGCACCTGCAGGATGCCGATGGTGCCGACCGAATCGCCGTCAGCACTTGCCCGTTTCTCGACATAAAGAGCCAACTCCGCCACCGCCACGGCAGCGTCGCGGCGCCGGTTCATGGGCGTCGTGCCTGCATGGCAGGCGACGCCGTTGACGGCACACAGGTAGCGCACACTGCCGTTGATTGAGGTGACCACGCCCAGGGGCAGGTGGCGCTCATTGAGCACCGGGCCTTGCTCAATGTGTACTTCGACAAAACCCAGGTAATCCGCAGGCTTGCGCGTCAGGCCGCTAATTTCTTCTGGATTCAAACCGGCGTGTAGCATGGCCTCGCGCATCGTGATGCCGTCAGTGTCTTTTTGCAAAAGCCACTCGGGTTTGAAGTCACCCATCAAGGCGCCCGAGCCCAAAAACGTCGCCTTGTAACGCTGCCCTTCTTCTTCTGCGAAACCCACCACTTCGATGTGAAAGGGCAAGCGCTGACCTGTTGCTTTGAGGGACTGCACACAGGCCATCGGCACAAAAATCCCCAGCCGACCATCGTATTTGCCACCGTTGCGCACGGTGTCGTAATGGCTGCCGGTGAGCAGGGTTTTTGCGCCGCCAGGGCCAGAAGACGCGAAGTACTTGCCGACGACATTGCCGACGGCATCGATCTGCACGTCATCAAAACCACAGGCCAGCATCTGGACGCGGATTTGCGCGGCGCAGGCGCGGTGCGCGTCGGTGAGGTAGGTGACGGTGAGTTGGCCCTTTTCTGCAAAGCCAGGGTCGCTGTGGACACTCAGTGCTTCTTGCCAGTCCCACACCTCGTTGCCCCGAGTCGGGGTAAAACCAAACTTGTCGTTCAGGCGCAGCTCCACGACGCGGTGAATGTTGCGCAGGCATTCCTGCAACTCAAAGTCCGGGTGGCCTTGCAAACGACGCTCAAAGGTCGAGATGATCTGCTGGCGGCTCAATCCCTGCCCACGCGGGCCACGCACGGCCAGGATGAAAGGCCAGCCAAATTTGGCGTTGTAGTCGGCGTTGAGCCGCTGGATTTTGGCGAACTCTTCGGGCGAACAATGGGCCAGACCGGCTTTGGATTGCTCGTGGGTTGACTCGGCGGTCAACGTGTTGGTCACCATGGCCTTGCCGGCCAGCTCAGGATGGGCGCGAATCAAGGCCACTTGTTTCTCGCGCCCGGCGCCTTCCAGGACCTGCACCATCGCGAATTTCAGCGCAGCGGGCGACTTGAAGGGCCGTGCGGCCACGGCCTGTGTGGCTATCCAGGGCGAATGTTCGTAAAGGCCGTCCAGCAATGCCGCGGCCTCCTCGGTCGAGGCTTGATTGAGTTGATCCAACGTCAGTGCCATGGCGTGTGTTTTTAAGGTGCTGGGCTGGGGTGTACCGTGCGCCAGTGCCGTGCGATGTCAATGCGTCGGCAAATCCAGGCGTCTGAGTGGCCCTGCACGTAGTCCAGAAATTTCTGCAACGACTTCATGCGTCCAGGGCGACCGAGCAGGCGGCAGTGCATGCCCACATTGAGCATCTTGGGCCGGTTCAGGCCGTTCGGGTCACCCTCCGCGTACAACACATCGAAACTGTCGCGCAGGTACGTGAAGAAATCGTCGCCTTGCGCAAAACCTTGCGCGCTTGCGAAACGCATGTCGTTCGAGTCCAGCGTGTACGGCACGATGAGCTGCTGCACTGTCTCGCCATTGGTTTTTTGCACCGGCATCCAAAAGGGCAGGTCGTCGCCGTAGTAGTCGCTGTCGTAGGCAAAACCACCGTAATCAGCCACCAGGCGATGCGTGTTGGGGCTGTCTCGCCCGGTGTACCAGCCCACGCCGTGAACGGCATCGGGGCTGTTGCGGCGCTCGCCGGTGAGTTGACCCATAACCTCCATGCCCAAGCGCATGTGTTCGCGCTCGGTGGCCTCGTCCAGCGTTTGGTAACTGATCCAGCGCCAACCGTGACAGGCGATCTCGTGACCCAGCGACATGAACGCGGCGGTAAGTTCCGGATGCCGCTGCAAGGCCATGCTGACGCCAAAAACGGTGAGCGGCACCTTGCGGCTTTCAAACTCGCGCAAGATGCGCCACACGCCAACGCGGGAGCCGTATTCGTAAATGCTTTCCATGCTCAGGTGGCGCGCGGCAAAACTGGCCGGGTTGAACATCTCGCTCAAAAATTGCTCGGAGCCCGCGTCGCCGTGCAGCACGGAGTTTTCGCCGCCTTCTTCATAATTGAGCACGAACTGCACCGCAATCCGTGCGCCGCCGGGCCAGCGGGCGTGGGGCACGTGTTGACCATACCCGATCAAATCTCGCGGGTAGGCGCCAGGGTTCGCAGATTTCAGTGCGCTCATGTTGTCAGGCAGGTTGCGTGGCCAGAGCAAAGGCGATGTCGCTGCTGGGCACATTACGTTCAAACTGCAGCCCCGCCTCGACGTTTTCCAAATGCGCGAGCATCAGTTGCACCGCCAAGTCTTCGTCTTTGTCCGCCAGCGCCTGCACGATGTGCTCGTGTTCATCGTGTGAATGCGCGGCCGCGTGGGCGCTTTGGTACATCAGTGTGATCAAGGCGCATCGAGAGATCAACTGGCTGAGCATTTGCGCCAGGACATCGTTGCCCGTCAGGTCAGCGATACGCACGTGGAAATCGCCCAGCAGCTCGGTGCGGCTGGCCGCGTCTTTTTGCTCAACGGCCTTCTTCTCTTTGGCGACATGATCCCTCAGAATCCTGATCTTGGCGGGTGTGACCTGCTGCAAGAAGAGCCGCGTCATCTCGGCCTCGACCATGCGGCGCACGGCAAACACCTGTTTGGCCTCGGTGACAGAAGGTGCCGCAACAAATGCACCACGTGCAGGTTCCAGGCGAATCAGCTGATGCTGCGAGAGTTGCAGCAAGGCCTGGCGCACCAGCGTGCGCGACACGCCAAAATGGTCGGCCAATTTCTGCTCAGCCAGCTTGGCGCCAGGCTGCAAGCGGTGTTCCACAATCGCCTTGGTCAGCGCTTGCACAATCAGGTCAGTGGACGAGGCTTCCATAAAGAAAGATGCGGAAAATGGGCAGAAAAGCGGCTTAAAAATAGCTGGAAAATGGCAGGCAATTGTCGATAAGTGAGTCGCCCGTTCAATGCTAGGATGGGCGGATTTCAAAATTGTATACACATCTGTATAAGATTAACTAAGGAGTTTCCATGGGTTTGAGCACACACGTTCTGGACACCATGCACGGCCAGCCAGCGGGCGGCATGGCGGTAGCGCTCTACCGCACCCAAGGCGATCAGGCGACTTTGATCAAACAAGTCGTGCTGAATCAGGATGGCCGCAGCCCCGAGGGCCCGCTGATCGCCGACAACGCACTCACGGCGGGCACTTACCGCCTGGTGTTTGACGTCGCGGCGTATTACAAGGCCCAGGGCGTTGCGCTGCCCGAACCAAATTTTTTGAACCGGGTGAGCCTGGATTTCGGCATCGCCGAGCCCCAACAGCACTACCACGTGCCGCTTTTGGTCAGCCCGTGGAGTTATTCAACCTATCGCGGTTCGTGAGGCCCCTTTAGCTCGAGATTTGGCTCGAAGATTCGCCCGAAGTTCGGCCCGAAGTTTGACGCGAAATTCAGCCCTGAGACCTGGCCTGTAACTCGCCCCGTAACCCGGTTCGAACCGCCTTAAGCCGGCGTCAGTTCAATATGCAATCGCTATCGTAATAATAGCTATACATGCACATTTCACGAGACCTAAGGTCAAAAAACCTTCGAAAACTGAAGTTTCAAGCCTCCAAAACTCAACTATTAACATGGGTGTTAATAGTTGATCGAAATGTTCTCAGCCCGCTTTACAGCTGCCCTTCGGTCAAAGTATCCAGCTGGAACTGGCCGCTTTTGTCCCACAGCCAGGTGTCGGTGTAGGTCACGCCGCCCATGCGCACTGGCGCGGGATAGGGCGAGGCCTGGCGCACCAGGCGTTCGATCTCGGCCATCACCTCGGGCGCATGGCTGGGCGCACGCAGCCAGCTCGTCTTGACCAAATTGCCACGACCATCAATCTCAACTTCGAAGACGCCCACGGCATACAGGAGTGGTTGCAGTTTGCCCTTGTAAATCCGGTTGGCATTCCGGTTGTAAATATGCCTTGCCGCGTCGCGACGAAAATCTCGCGGCGTTGCGGCTTGTGACAACACGGCAGGCGACGCCAGAGGGGCGGGGGCGGCAACGGGTGCCGGCGGTGGAGGCGGCGCAGGGGCGGCCACAGGCGCAGGCGGGGCTGCCACGGGCGGCGGTGGCGCGGGCATGGGCGTCGAGGCGCAACCTGCCACCACGAGCGCCGCAGCGGCCAGGGCACATCGCAAACGAGCCGACTGGTGTTGCCGTAATTCAAGCATCGGTTGTCTCCTTTTTTTGTTTCAGCGGCAAAGTATAAAAGCCAATTCGCCCTGTCATGGTGACGATGTCTGTGCGCCGGGTTACAAGTTGCGTATTGCTACGGCCCCGTGACGTCCAAATTTCGTTTGGGCTGAGCTTGTCGAAGCCCTTCGACAGGCTCGGGGCGACCGGTCCCTGTTTCATTAGGCCTGATCAAAAGGAAGGCGTTTTCAATGGCTTTTTTGCGTAACGCCTTGCCAATTTGTCCCCTCACCTCAAAAAGTGTATACACTTTCTGACTCGAAACACGTTGAAAATAGGGTCGAAACGCGTTGGTAAAGCGCTCTAACCCACTTCGAAAACTGACTACAGGAAGACCTGGCGAATGGAAAGTTACCTGCTCGATTGGGCCAACCTGCTCTTGCGCTGGGTTCACGTCATCACGGCGGTCGCCTGGATCGGCTCGTCGTTTTATTTTGTTTTTCTCGATAGCAGCCTGACACCGCCGGTCGATGAAGACTTGAAAAAGCAGGGCGTGAGTGGTGAACTCTGGGCCGTACACGGTGGCGGGTTTTACCACCCGGTCAAGTT
>JANOXL010000390.1:0-8512 GCA_031418395.1 Rhodoferax sp.
GCGCAGGCGACAGCCCTGGCTGATGCCCATACCGCCACCCATGACGATGCCGTCCATGAAGGCGATGCTCGCCTTCGGGTAGGTATGAATCAGGTGGTTCAGCGTGTATTCCTCAGTGAAGAAATCCTCCAGCTCAGCGTTGCCAGACTGCACCGCCTGGTGGAAAAAGCGGATGTCGCCGCCAGCGCAGAACACACCAAAGGGCGATGCGCCTGCGGGGCTGGCAGCATCTTTGCGCATCCCGCGAAAGGCAATCGCATCAATCCGCGCGTCGTCACGCCAGTCCAGCAGATGCTGCGAGATGGCACGGATCATCGGCAGCGACAACGCGTTCAATGCCAAAGGGCGGTTCAGCGTGATGCAGCCGACCCGGCCCAGGACGTCTGCCATCACATGGGGTGATGCCTTCATTGGCGCGATCTCCAGCCCAACCATTCATTCACGATCAAGGCGCCAATTACCAGCGCACCCCCCGCCAACACTGAAAAGTTGGGGGCCTCGTTGGCGCCTATCCAGGCCAGGGCGATGCCCAGCGGAACCTCCAGCAAAGCCAGCAGCGACATCTCAGGTGCCTTCAAAACCCTGGCACACAAAACAGACAAAACGCAGGGAATCGCCAATTGGCCCAATCCCAATCCAGCCAGCCAGCTAATGTCGTGCACGGTGGCTTGCAGTGGCCAAGCCAGTGGCAGTGTCACGAGGCAGGACAATATGGCGCCGACCAGCACGGCTGTCACGAGATCGACGTCATGCCCCTTCGCATGGGCGTGTTGTGTCAGTGTCCAATTGGCGGCGCCCGAGAGCGGCACCGCCAGCGCGACCAGCGTGCCCAAAAGTTGCCCCCCCGAGACCTGCGCGCCAAACATCCAGGCAATGCCGACGCCCGCGACAAAAATGGCTACCCAGGTTCTGAGCGGAATGCGGTGGCCAATAAAAATGCGGGCAAAGATGGCCGTCACCAAAGGGCCGATGGCCAAAGTCACGAGCACGTTGGCCACGCTGGTCATGGTCAGCGAGATCATATAAAACGTGAACATGCCGCACCAACACGCGCTGGAGAACCAAAACATTTTGCCCGCTTGCCGAAGCTTCAGAAAGACCTCGCGCCCCTTGAATATCGGCAAGATGATCAATAGCGAGAGCGCGGTAAAGGCGCTGCGCCAAAATGTGACTTCGAAGCTACGCGCCGCTTCCAGATGCCGCGTGACCACGCCCGCGGTAGACCACAGAAATGCCACCAGCACCATCACCATGACGGCGCGGTTGTGCGTCAGCCAGCCTTGCACCTCGTCTCCAACTTCCAGTTGACGAACGATCCGGTTTTTTACACCAGCCCGCGTCCGGCCTTTTTGCGGTCACTCTCAGAGAGGTGGCGCTTCCTGAGGCGGATGGACTTGGGCGTAATTTCGACCAACTCGTCGTCCTCGATGAATTCCACACCGTATTCCAGCGTGCATTCAATGGGCGGCGTGATCTTGATCGCGTCTTCCTTGCCACTGACGCGGAAGTTGGTGAGCTGTTTGGTACGCGTAGCGTTGACGACCAGATCGTTCTCGCGGCTGTGGATGCCGACGATCATGCCCTCGTACACGGGGTCGTTGGCGCGCACGAACATGCGGCCACGGTCGTCGAGTTTGCCTAATGCATAGGTGAAAATTTCACCCGCATCCATGGAAATGAGGACGCCGTTTTTACGGCCGCCAATGTCACCTTTGTGCGCTTCGTAGCTGTCAAAAATGTTGGAGATCAGGCCGGTGCCACGCGTCAAATTCAAAAACTCGTTGGTAAAACCGATCAGGCCTCGCGCCGGAATGCGGTATTCCAGGCGTACGCGGCCTCGGCCGTCGGGCTCCATATTGACAAGCTCTGCCTTGCGTTCGCCCAGCGCCTGCATCACGCCGCCCTGGTGCTGGTCTTCGATGTCGGCGGTGACCATCTCGATGGGCTCGTGTTTCTCGCCGTTGACCATTTTGAAGACGACGCGTGGTTTGCTGACCGCCAGCTCGTAGCCTTCGCGGCGCATGTTCTCCAGCAAGATGGTCAGGTGCAATTCGCCCCGGCCCATCACTTCAAAAATGCCTTCTTCGCCGGTTTCCTTGACGCGCAGCGCCACGTTGTGTTGCAGCTCTTTTTGAAGGCGGTCCCAGATCTGGCGGCTGGTGACGAATTTACCTTCACGGCCCGCCAACGGACTGGTGTTCACACAGAAGTTCATCGTCAGCGTCGGCTCGTCGACTTTGAGCATGGGCAGCGGCATGGGCGTGATCGGGTCAGTGATGGTGACGCCAATGCCAATGTCCGTCAGCCCGTTGATCAGCACAATCTCACCGGGACCCGCATCGGTGGTTTGCACACGCTCCAGGCCTTGGAACGTCAACACCTGGTTGATCCGGCCTTTGACGGCTTTACCATCAGGGCCATCCATGACGATGACGTCCATCATGGGTTTCACGGTACCTTGGCTGATGCGGCCTACGCCGATGCGGCCGACGAAGGTGGAAAAATCGAGCGCTGAAATTTGCAACTGCAAGGGCGCATCCGGATCACCCTGCTGGTGCGGAACGTGTTCCAAAATGGTATCAAACAGGGCGGACATGTCTGGCCCCCATTGCTCACCTTGCCCGCCCTCCACCATGGAGGACCAACCATTGATGCCCGACGCGTAAACGACGGGGAAATCAAGTTGCTCATCCGTTGCGCCAAGTTTGTCAAACAGGTCGAACGCAGCGTTGACCACATACTGGGGGCGTGAGCCAGGTTTATCGACCTTATTCACCACCAGAATCGGCTTGAGGCCTAGGGCCAGGGCTTTTTTGGTGACGAAGCGGGTTTGCGGCATGGGGCCCTCTTGCGCGTCAATCAAGAGCACCACGCCGTCCACCATGCTCAAGGCGCGTTCCACCTCGCCGCCAAAGTCAGCGTGGCCGGGGGTGTCCACAATATTGATGTGGGTTTCTTTCCAGGTCACGGCGCAGTTTTTGGCCAAAATCGTGATGCCACGTTCTTTTTCAATCGCGTTGTTGTCCATCACGGTGTCAACCACTTTTTCGTGCTGGGCAAAGGTGCCCGACTGGCGCAGCAATTGATCGACCATGGTGGTTTTACCATGGTCAACGTGGGCGATGATCGCAATATTGCGGATTTGTTTGTGGCTCATAGGATGCTCTCTTTCTTCAATGCGTCAATTTGTTCGATTTGCTCAATTTCAATGGGGCTCAGCAGTCGTGTGGGGATCAGCTCACCCGCTTTGACGTGCGCTGCACCCAGAAGGCTGTTGCCGGGCGCAGATCCATATACGGCCACTTTTTCGGCGTCGGGCCATGTGCCACGGCGGCGCAGGCCGCTTAAGAAGCGCCCTGCATTGTCGGTATCTAATGTGACGCGCGCATGCCCAAACAACAAGGCGTCAACCGGCAAGAGATGATCCATGCGTGCGTTTTCTTCCATCTGCAGCAAGTCATCCAAGGAGACGCTTTGCGCCTCAGAAAAATCTCCCGTTGCCACACGCCGCAGCGCAGTCAGGTGGGCACCACAACCGAGCGCTTCGCCGATGTCTTCGGCCAATGTGCGAATGTAGGTGCCTTTGCTGCATTTTACTAGCATTTTGATAGCTAGTAGCGATGACTCCACTTGAATCAGATCCAAATCCAACCTAAAGATAGTGACAGAACGTGGTTCCCGTTCAATCTCAATCCCGGCGCGGGCATATTCGTACAGCGCCTTGCCATCTTTCTTCAACGCACTGTGCATCGGGGGCGTTTGCTGGATCGGACCCAGAAACTGCGGCGCCACGCGATCCAGATCTAATTGCGTGACATTCACGGGACGGGTTTGAAGGACTTCACCTTCAGCGTCCCCCGTACTGGTTTTGATGCCGAGCAGCGCGGTCGCTTGATAGGTTTTGTCGGCGTCCAGGTGCAACTGGCTGAATTTGGTGGCCGCCCCGAAACACAAGGGCAAAACACCCGTGGCCAGCGGATCCAAAGTACCCGTATGGCCGGCTTTTTCAGCGCGCAGTAACCATTTGCATTTTTGCAAGGCGTCATTGCTCGACCAACCCAATGGTTTGTCCAGCAACAGCACCCCATGCACAGGGCGCCTGGTGACCCGTGCACGAGGCGTCGTCGTCATTTAATCCTCGTTTTTGGAACGCGAGGCCACCGCCTGCGCGATCAAGGCGTTCATGTCGGCGGCGCGTTCAGGCGTGCGGTCAAACAAGAAATGCAAGGTCGGCACAGTGTGGATGTGCAGTCGCTTGAAAAGACCAGCCCGCAAAAAACCTGCGGCCTGGTTCAATCCCACAGCGCACTCTTCAGCGCTACCTTGCAAAACACTGAAAAACACCTTGGCGTGAGCGTAGTCCGGCGTGACCTCTACGCCTTGAATCGTCACCATGCCCACCCTTGGGTCCTTCAACTCGCGCGCGATCAGCTCCGTCAGATCGCGTTGGATCTGATCGGCCACCTTGAAGGCGCGGTTGGGCGTGGCTGCTTTTCTTTTTGGCATCGAGGCTTACAGCGTCCGCGCGATTTCCCGAATTTCGAAGAATTCCAACTGATCGCCTTCGACGATGTCGTTGTAATTCTTGATATTCAAGCCGCATTCGAAACTCTCCTTCACTTCGCGCGCATCGTCCTTGAAGCGTTTGAGCGACTCGAGTTCACCGGTGAAGATGACCATGTTGTTGCGCAGCAAACGTAGTCGCGCCGTACGGCGTACCACACCGCTGGTGACCATACAACCGGCGATGGAGCCGATTTTGGACACCTTGAACACTTGACGAATCTCGGCCGTGCCGATGACCTCCTCTTTCTTGTCGGGTGTGAGCATGCCGGACATCGCGAGTTTCAGCTCGTCCACAGCGTCGTAAATGATGTCGTAGTATCGAATATCGACACCGTTGTTTTCAGCGTGTTTGCGCGCACCTGCGTCCGCCCGGGTGTTGAATCCAATGATGACGGCTTTGGAAGCAATCGCCAGGTTAACGTCGGATTCGCTGATGGCACCCACTGCCGCGTACACCAATTGAACTTTGACTTCCTCGGTCGAGAGTTTGAGCAATGACTGTGCCAGTGCTTCTTGTGAGCCTTGCATGTCGGCTTTGACGATGATGGGAATCCGCTTGACTTCGCTGCCACCCATTTCGGTGAACATGTTCTCCAACTTGGCGGCTTGTTGCTTGGCCAATTTGGTGTTGCGGAATTTACCGGCGCGGTAAGTGGCGATTTCGCGAGCACGGCGCTCATCGACCATCACCATGAATTCGTCACCGGCCTGCGGCACTTCGGTGAGACCCTGGATCTCAACTGGAATCGATGGCCCCGCAGTTTTGACGGGTTTGCCGTTTTCATCCAGCATGGCGCGCACACGACCGAAGGTTTGACCCGCCAGCACCACGTCGCCTGCCTTGAGCGTGCCGGATTGCACCAGTACGGTGGCCACTGGGCCGCGGCCTTTGTCCAGACGCGCTTCGATCACGAGGCCTTTGGCCATGGTGTTCACTGGCGCTTTGAGTTCCAGCACCTCGGCTTGCAGCAAGACTTGCTCAAGCAGGGCGTCAATGCCCTGGCCTGTTTTGGCGGAGACCGAGACAAACGGCGAATCACCACCGAATTCTTCGGGTACCACCTCT
Organism: Rhodoferax sp.; assembly: GCA_031418395.1. Classification (GTDB taxonomy): domain Bacteria; phylum Pseudomonadota; class Gammaproteobacteria; order Burkholderiales; family Burkholderiaceae_C; genus JANYCG01. The sequence goes on from JANOXL010000390.1 coordinate 5,633, forward strand.
TCGACCACCAGCTCGTTTTTCACGCGCTCGGGGTTGGCATCGGGTTTGTCGATCTTGTTGACCGCAACGACCAGCGGGACGCCGGCGGCTTTGGCGTGTTTGATCGCCTCTTTGGTTTGCGGCATGACGCCGTCGTCAGCAGCGACCACCAGAATCACAATGTCGGTTGCCTTGGCCCCACGCGCACGCATCGCCGTGAAGGCTTCGTGGCCTGGTGTATCGAGGAAAGAGATCATGCCGCGTGGCGTTTCCACGTGGTAGGCACCAATATGTTGCGTGATGCCTCCGGCCTCGCCGGATGCCACTTTGGCTCGGCGGATGTAGTCCAGCAGCGAAGTCTTGCCATGGTCTACGTGGCCCATGACGGTGACAACCGGCGCACGCGGAAAGAGTTCTGCGTCTTGCTGCGTCACTTCGTCGTCGGTGAACGCTTCGGGGTCATCCAGCGAGGCGACGATGGCTTTGTGGCCCATCTCCTCGACCAGAATCATTGCGGTGTCTTGGTCCAGCGGCTGGTTGATGGTGACCATCTGGCCGAGTTTCATCAGGTGTTTGATGACCTCGGACGCCTTGACGGCCATTTTGTGGGCCAATTCGGCCACGGTGATGGTTTCGGGCACGTGCACTTCAAGCACGCGCACTTCCACTGGCGCGGCTTGCGACTGGTCGTGGTGATCGCGGTCATTTGAGCCGCGTTTGCCACGCGGGCCTGAACGCCAGTTGCTCGAACGCCCTGAACTTGGGCCTGTGTCGCCACGAGTCGGAATGCCCTTTTTCTTGCCGGGTTCACCTGCCCAACTGCTCGACAGTTTGGCTGATTTAACTTCTTTGCCTTGGCCTGGCGCAGCCGCAGCGCCCGCGTTGGCACCGGTTTTAGCGCCTTTTGCCGCGGCAGTTCCTGCAGCAGGCTTGTGCAGCGTGCCCTTCATGACGGCTTTGCCATCTGGCCCCAGTTTGACAACCGGCTTTGGCTCTTCCTTTTTCGGAGGCGGCGGTGCCTTTTTGGCGGGACCTGACATCATCTGGCGAATGGCCGCAGCCTCCGCCTCGGCTTTGCGGCGTCGATCGCCCAAATCGGCAGCACGGGCGGTTTCCTCGGCGGCACGGGCTTTGGACTCCGCCTCGACCTTAACCTTGGCATCTGCTTTTGCCTGAACGACAGCTTTTTCTTTTTCCTCTGCCTGCGCGCTAGCTGCGGCTTCTGCGGCTTGAGTGGCTTCGTCTTTGACGCTGCCGTCGTCCACCTTGGCGCGGGCGCTTGCCGTTTTCTGCGCATGAACGGCTTGCTCGGCTGCTTTTTGCGCTTCCTGCTCAGCAAGTTCGCGGGCACGGGCCTCTTGTTGCTCGCGTTCCATACGGCGCTGCGCCAATTCTTCTTCTTGGCGGCGGATCAATTCGGCTTGGCGACGCGCTTCTTCTTCGCGGCGAGCTAGTTCAGCGCTATCCAAAATCGGTGCAGGTGGTGGGCTCGGTTCAACCTCTACCTGAACATCGGCCGGCAAATCAGTGCCATCTTCGCGGCGCACAAACGTGCGTTTTTTGCGCACTTCCACCTGGATAGTGCGTGCCTTGCCGGTGGCGTCAGCCTGTTTGATCTCGGTGGTCGATTTCTTGACCAGGGTGATCTTCTTGCGCTCAGGGCTGGCAGTGCCATGACTGGCCTGCAAAAACCCAAGCAGCCGATGTTTATCGGCGTCAGTCAGCGCGTCAGACGCAGAGGTCTTGGCGACCCCCGCTGATATGAGCTGCTCAAGCAGCGTGGCGGTTGATTTTTTGAGTTCTGCGGCAAACTCGGCGACGGTCGTACTGGACATTTGTTGTATAGCCTTTCATAACCATCAAGCCTGAGAAGCGGCTTCATTGGTAAACCAATGCTCGCGCGCCTTCATGATCATGGTTTTGGCTTCGTCTTCAGACTGGCCAGTGATATCGGTAAGTTCGTCCACAGCCAGATCGGCCAGGTCGTCGCGGGTATGCACACCGGCGTCAGCCAGTTTGCCAATCAAATCCGTGGTGAGGCCTTCGAGGTCCCGCAGATCCTGAGACACCTCGTCTACACTTTCTTCGTGGGCGATTTCCATGGTCAACAAAGCATCTTTGGCGCGGGTGCGCAACTCGTTCACCGTGTCTTCGTCGAAACTTTCAATCTCCAGCATCTCCTGTAGCGGCACGTAGGCCACTTCTTCCAGGCTGGTGAAACCCTCGGCGATCAGGATGTCGGCGATTTCTTCGTCAACGTCCAGCTTCTCCATGAAGAGTTTGCGGCCAGAGTCGGTCTCGGAGGCTTGTTTCTGTGCGGATTCCGCCGCGTCCATGATGTTGATCTTCCAGCCGGTAAGGTCAGAAGCCAGGCGCACGTTTTGGCCGCCACGGCCAATCGCAATCGCCAGGTTTTCTTCATCAACCACCACGTCCATCGCGTGGCGCTCTTCGTCCACAACGATGCTGGACACGTTCGCAGGCGCGAGCGCCCCGATCACAAACTGCGCCGGGTCTTCACTCCACAAGACGATATCGACACGCTCACCGGCAAGCTCGGTGGTCACGCCGTTGACGCGGCTACCGCGCACGCCGACGCAGGTGCCAATCGGATCTACCCGTTTGTCATGCGACAGCACGGCAATCTTGGCGCGTGAGCCAGGGTCACGGGCGCAGGACTTGATCTCCAGCAGGCCCTGCTCAATCTCGGGCACTTCAGAGCGGAACAGCTCAATCATGTATTCAGGCGCAGAACGCGACAAAATAATGGGCGCACCGCGCAGGGTGTTGTCAACTTCCATGATCATGGCGCGAACGCGGTCGCCCGAGCGAAGGTTTTCCTTTGGAATCATGTCGCTGCGGCGCAAACGACCTTCAACGCGACCCGACTCGACAATGATG
>JANOXL010000391.1:0-6381 GCA_031418395.1 Rhodoferax sp.
CCCCCGCTGTCCATACAAGTGCTGCCCCGACAAAAATCAGATGCAGGGCATCACCTATCCAGGGCAACCAGCCCGCAATGAAGTGGTACCTCTGGCCCAAACTCAAACGATGACCCGGCACGTCCGTGTCGGACCGCGCCGGGCGCAGCCCCAACAGGACACGCCAATGCGCTTTCCATATTTGCATACCACCCTGAGCCCAACGCCGACGCTGCTTTTTAAACGCAGAAAAGCTGTCGGGGGTGAGGCCCTCGCCCATCACGGCATCGACATAAACCGTGCGCAAGTTCTGCTGCATCAAGCGCAGGCCAAGCTCGGCATCCTCACAAAGGCACCATTCAGACCAACGCCCATGTTGGCGCAGTGACTCCGCGCGGATCAGTGTCATCGTGCCATGCTGAATGATGGCATCGCGCTCATTGCGATGGTGCATGCCGATGCGGAAAAAACCCTCGTATTCCCAGTTCATCATCACGCGAAACACACTGGCACCCCAGTCTCGGTGGGCCTGCGGCGCCTGGACTATGCCGACGTGTGCGTCGTCGAAGTATCCGACGAGCGAGCGCAACCACCCTGGTTTGACGACGTAGTCTGCATCCACCACGCCAATCACTTGCGCGCGTTTATCCGTTCGATTCAGCGCAAAGTTGAGTGCGCCAGCTTTGAAACCCGGCCAATTGGGGAGGTGAAAAAAGCGGAAATTGGCGGGCAAGGTGGCGACGAAATCACGCACGGGTTGCCAAAGTGCGGGGTCAGCGGTGTTGTTGTCCACCACAATCACTTCAAAAGCTTGGTAATCCAGGGCACGCAGGCTTTTCAGGGTGGCGATTACCATGGTTGGAGCTTCGTTACAGCAGGCCAGATGAATCGACACAAAGGGCTGGCTTGCACCTTCAGGCAGCGACTTCGGTAAAAAGCGACGTTTCAGGCTACCGTCCCAAAACAGCTCCACAAACTCAAAAAGATGGGCCAAGAGAATCGCCACCATCACGGCAGATGTGGGCACCAATAGCGCCAGCATCACCCAGTCGCCAGGCGCCATGTAATGCAGCAAGGGCAACGTGACGACGGCAGTGGTCAGCGCCAGCACGGCTTGCGCCGTGGCGGCAAAAGCCACACGCGCCAAGAACCGAAGCGCGGTGAGGCGCGCGAGAAACCAGGTGAGAAACACAAAACCGGCGAGTGAGGAACTCCAGGCTTTGGTGCGCCAGTACGGATCGGGCTCAATCGGTCCGGTCAAGGTAAATTTGGGTGCACGCGCTGCATCAAACATGCCCCAGTACGCACCGGCACGGCCTTCTTCGTGCAGCTTCCAAGGCTGGTCGAAAGCTTCAATGAGGAAGTAGTCCAGCCGCTCCTGGGAAGCCCGTGCAACGAATTGGCGCACAAAAGTGGCCTGAGCGGCAGGCGTGGGGTTGGCGCGTTTGATGTTGTCGCCCCGGCTGGGGTAACCCACCTCGCCAATCACGATGTCTTTACCCGGATGACGCGCGCGCACCCAGGCCAGGCGCTGAAATGACTCTTCCACCGCCGTCTCTACGCCCACACCCTCCCAGTAGGGGAGCAGGTGAACGGTGATGAAATCAACGTTGTCTGCAAGTTCAGGGTACTTGAGCCACACATGCCAGGGTTCGGCAGTAGAGACCGGTAAGTGGGTTGCCTTGCGCACCTGCTTCAGATAACGGATAAGCTGGTCAGGCCTCAGGTTTTCTTTAAGCAAAGTTTCATTCCCGATCACCAGGCGCGTCACGTTTTTGTGGGTTTTTGCGGCTTGCAATGCCGCCGCAATCTCACGCACATTGTTTTGGTTGTCGCCGTTAAGCCAGGCGCCCAGGGTCACCAGCAGGCCGTTTTGCGCAGCCATATTCGGTAGATCAGGAAACTGCGCGGCGCTGTATGTGCGGATTTGGGTGGTTACGCTGGCGAGTTGCTTCAGGTCGGCAAAGATCAAGTCTGCCGCAGGCGTTTCTCGCACCCAAGGGGCATCGGCCCGGCCAAATGGCGCGTAGGTCAAGCCGTTGACGCGGGAAGAAATGTCTGGCGCGGTAGGTGTTGTTCCCAAATCTGACCACAGCACGAAGTTGGCCGAAGCGACAAAAGCCGCAAGCAGCAGGATGCCAGCTAACCTGAACCGGGTAAAAAGAGTCAAAAATTTCAAAATACTGTAAAAGAAATAAACTTGGTTAGCGCTCGTGTTTAGTCGGTTGCAAAGCGCACGACCTTACACTGAACTAGATCATTTTGTCCGTTGCAGGTTCCATGCAACCCCTATCGCCGGAAAATCCACGCATGCGACCGCCTTCCTTGCCCACGCAGACGGCGCTGCTAATTCAGGCCATCGCCTTGCTCATTGTGCTGGCGTGGTGGGCTGCACGGGGAGTGTCCTATTCGCTAGACGCGCCCGCGGGTTTACCAGCAGAAGCGGTATCCCATGCGCCGCAAATGCTACCGTGCGTTTCTTATTCGCCGTTTAGGCATCAGGACATCAACCCCTTCAACCCACAAGCCCGGGTGACGCCAGCGCAAATTGAAGCGGATTTACGAATTCTTAAAACCCGCACCAACTGCATTCGTACCTACGGCCTGTCCCAAGGGCTCGATGCAGTGCCTGGCGTTGTCCAAAAGCTGGAAATGCGCATGAAGCTGGGTGTATGGCTGGCGCGTGACGAAGTACAAAACCGGCAGGAACTGGCCCGGGGCATCGCCTTGGCACACCAATTCAAAGATGTCATTGACCTGTTGGTGGTTGGCAATGAAGTGCTGCTGCGCCGCGAGCTCTCGCCTGAGGCTTTGGGCAGGATACTCGCCGAGGCCAAACAGATATCGCCCGTGCCCGTGTCGTATGCGGACGTGTGGGAGTTCTGGCTGCGCCATGCGCCACTGGCACAACATGTCAATGTCGTTACCGTACACATATTGCCCTATTGGGAGGACAACCCTGTTGCGGTCCATGACGCGGTCAAACACGTTGACACAATCGCCTCGGGTGTGCAGCAGCATTTTGCGGTAACGCCAGTCTGGGTAGGTGAAACCGGCTGGCCTGCCGCCGGGCGCCAGCGTGCGGGGGCTGTGCCCGGAAAAATTGAGCAAAACCGCTTTGTGAATGAACTACTTGCGCGCAAGAGCCTGCTGGACTACAACCTCATCGAGGGCTTCGATCAACCCTGGAAGCGCTCGTTTGAAGGCGCCATGGGCGGCTACTGGGGCTTGTTCGATCAATTTGGCCATCCGCGAGTCGCTTTCAGCGGCAATGTGACGGAGGATGAACAGTGGTGGCGCGGGCCTGTGGGTGCAGTGGTGGGTGGGCTGCTGGCTTTGTCGTCGTTGGCAGCTGTTCGTGTACGGACTTGGTCCTGGGTGCTGGCGGGCGCACTTTTGGGCGCACTGGCTCCGCTGCAATGGTTAATGATGCAGCAGTGGGACAGGAGCCCGCGTGAACAGGCTTTGAGTGCGCTGCTTGGCGCAACGAGCGCCGCTGTGACCCTCATCACGCTTTTGCCCAAGCGCAACGAGTTCGCCAGAATGGCCCGAGACTTTTTGCTTTTTGCGGCTTCAACCGCTGCGCTGGTACTACTTCTTGATGCGCGTTATCGCCCGTTTCCGTGGTGGTGGTTTCTGGCACCTACCGCAACAATTTTGGCCTGGCGCGTGGGCGACGCTGATTCGGTGAACGCATTCAAGACATCTGACGAAGCGCGTTTGCTGGCGGTGGTTTTGGCGATATGCGCGGGCCTGGTGGCGCTGACTGAAGGCGGACGGAATTTTCAAGCTTTGTCCTACTGTTGTTTGCTGATCGTGTTAGCGGGGGCGGCGGGTTGGCCCCGCGGTGTTTTTCGAATAAAGACCAACAGGGCCAACAGCGCTGCCGGCGCGCAAAGCTCAGTGGTGTAAAGAATCAAGCCAGAACACGCTGCGAAAAGCGCAATCGCTGCCACACTTCGCCATCCCGTCACCGTGGCCACTAACGCCAACCCAAGTGCCGCCCAGCCAATGCGCTGGTGAACAAAAGACTGAATCGTCCAGGCACGCACCTGGCACAAGCTATCAATCGCGCCACCGTCGCATCTTGCGGTGACATCGGCAGGCTCAATCAAGCCGTAGCGAACTGCGGCGGCCACCGCAAGCGCCGTGACAGCCGTCAAAACGATAACGCAGACCCCGCGCCACCCGGTCATGGCGGCGGCTTCGTTGGGCCGGTTTTCACGGCCCCAGAATCAAACACCTCCATGAGCAGCCGGGTAAAGTCAAACAGCGTCCCGACGATCGGCTCTGAGGGCTCCAGGCCCGCCTTGAATCCGCGTGAGACTAAACGCTGCAGCAGCTCGCTGTTGCTGCTGATGATGTGTACGGGCACGTCCCACGTCGCCCCCTCACCCGTTACGTTGGCAGCGGGCTGGTGGTCGCCCAGAACAATGAAAAGCGCCTCCCGCGCACGCGGCTGCGCGAGGTAGCCGGCCAACCACTGGTAGTTGTAGTCCATCATCCCGGTGTAGCCAGGTCGCATGTTGAACCAGTCTTCCTTTTGCGCGTTCACAACGGCCATCTGGGTATCGTCAAACGGCTTATCGGTCAGGATTTTTGCCCAATCCGACAAGTAGGGCGGCACCGGGTGAAACGGCATATGGCTGGTAATAGAGGGGAAAAACGTGAAGCGTTTTGGCGATTGCGCTGTGACGGGATACAACTGACCCAGCTGAGCCAGCACGTATTGGTCTGGCAGTGTCCAGTAGCCAAGCTTTGGACCCTTGTAGCCGAGGTCGCGGGCATCCAGAAATTTGTCGAATCTGTAGAACGACTTTTCGGGCCAATCCCATGTGAGGGCCGGGTAGACGCCCAAGGTTTGATAACCACGGTCTCGAAACAGCGTTATCAATGTGGGCCGCTCGGTGGTCAGCAGCAGATCGTGCACGATAGGGTCAGCAGTATTGATGCCCGAGATAAGTGCCAGGTGCGCCAACTCCGAACCTCCACCAAAGGTAGTCGATGCCGCAAACGCAGACACCACCTTCATACCTGACGACGCGATTTGAGCGGCCAACGCTTCGCGCGAAGGCTTCAACTGCGCATGCATCGACGCATTGCTGAAGGCCACGCGGCCGTAGGACTCCAGCAGGAACAGGTTCACGTCAACACCACCTAAAACCGCCAGATCTGAATCGAAAGCAGGTGACGGCGCCAGAACTTTTAGCTGATGCCGCTCCGCAAACGCCTTGCCAAGTAGTTTGGCCTGTCGAAGGTACGTGGGCAAAACGGGCTTCGACACATACGGCCAGGTGGCGACTACGCCGTACACATTTGCCACAGCAACGGCGATCGCAGCCGCCGTGAGGATTAACGCCCACGGCCTCACCAGCACATACGGCGCAGCGTCGCGGGCCGCGACCAATATTGAAACTCGCACCAGCACAAACGCGAACCAGATCAATGCCACGACTGAAACGACAACCGCTAGCGCCACCCACCAGGGATAACTTCTCAGCGTTACCCAAGCCACCCGCGGAATCTGCATCGCATCCCAATACAGGTTGATGTCCCGCCCAAACAGCGCGGGGGCTGTGGTATCGAAATAGCGGCCAAACACCAGCAACAGATAGGCCGCAGATAAAGTCAGCAATGCCGTCCGGGAAAGCGCACCACGCCATGCAACGGCGCCCAGAATCACCACCCACAGGAGGACAAACTCGGGAGCTAATCGTTTGTCCAACTGAACAAACGGCGTAGGCCACCAATTGGTCATGCTCAGTATGGCGTTGAGCACAAAAAGCGCCATCAAGGCTTTGGCAGCTGTGATGAAGCCCGATGGTGCAGAAACTGTTTTGTTGCTCATTGAATTCTTGAAAAAGTCAGCTTGGAGGGCACGCCACGTACTATACGGTTGCAAGCCTTCGACCCTTGCTCCCCCTTGGTCGGTGGGCGCTGGAAAATCTTTCACCAGGATTTTTCGCCAATCTGCGTAACTCACCCTTCTGCCGCAGATTGAATTAAGCTCCGTCCTTCCTGGACACCTCAAGGAAATGATGAAATCCCTCGTACTGCGCGAAGACCGCGACGGCCTGACCACCCTGACCCTGAACCGCCCTGACAAACTCAACGCGCTTACCGTCGCGGTGTTCCAGGCGCTCAGAAACCATGTGCAGCAAATCGCTACCGCCACGGACCAGGTCGGCCTGGTGATCGTGCGCGGTGCGGGCAAATGTTTTTCAGCCGGGCACGATCTGGCCGACATCGCCACCGGCGAGCACGCGCCTTCACCCCACTTTCAGGCCGACACCATCGAGCTGCTGGCGCGGCTGCCGCAACCGGTCATCTCCGCGGTACACGGCCACTGCTACACCGGCGCGTTGGAGCTGGCACTCGCGGGCGACATGATCGTGGCCAGCG
>JANOXL010000392.1:0-24033 GCA_031418395.1 Rhodoferax sp.
TGAGCCGTCTCATTCGCATCCGGTACGGCGCGATGATGTTGCCGCGCGGGCTTAAACGCGGTGCCTGGATGGAACTCGATGAAATTGACATCCAGCAGTTGGGGCGCGCTTCCGGAGCCGTGCCGAACGGTCGTTCAGCTCGCCCACAGCGCCCGCAACGTCCTGAGCGCCCCGGCTTGGATCGCCCAGGCGACGCCAGCGCTGCGGTCAAACAGCTTGCTTCTGGACGCGACGATGTTGGCCTAGACGATCACGACGATCCAGACGAAGACGACAGCCAGCCGCCGTTGCCTGGCCAACGTTTTGGGCAAGGCGCAGGAGGTGGTGGACAAAACGGTCGAAATAGCCGGGGCCGCAACAATCGTGGCAATATCGGCGGCAACAATGACGGCAACCGTGGCAATGGCTTCACTGCCGGGGCTAATCCGGGTGGAGGCAGCGGCAGCGAGGCAGGCCGAAACCGCAGGCACGGCGGTCGTTCGGGTGGCAATGCGGGTAATCCTGCCAATCGAGGCAATGGCGGCAATAGCGGTCAGCTGCAAATGCCCGGCAACTTCGCTGGAGCGCGGCGACCTGCTGGCCCACCCGGCAATCGTCCGCGCCAAGACCGTGGGCCTCAGCCCGAGCGCGGCAATCGTATGCCGCGTGGTCCACGTGACAACTTCAACAGCATGAGTGATGCCGATCAAGGCGAGCGCGCCGACAGACGGGCTGAAGCGAGTCAGCCCGACCCGATGAAAACCTCATTGGGCTATATCGGCGCTGACAGCCTCACGCGCCAGCGGCAAAACCAGGGAAAAGGGCAGGGTCGTGGTCAAGGCCAGCGTCGCAGCAGTGGCGGCGGCGGTGGTGGGGGCGGCAATTTTGGTCAGGGCAGTCCTGGCGGCAATCGTGGCCCCGCGTCGGGTGGCATGGGACAAGGGGGTCGTGGACGCGGTGGGCGAGGGCGTTAAGCCGCAGCGTTCCAGTCTCGATGCGATGTCGATACGGAGCCGTCTGCCCCGCAGGTTTTGAAAACACTCGCTCAATAATACCCAATTTGGGTATTATCTATGGCGAAATGGGTGTTCGAACCGGTCTTGTCAATAAAATTGGCATCTAGGTCTCGTATTATATGCATAGTTAGCTATTAAATGCGTAGCAACTAATTTTCAGCAGATGGGTGTCACCATCGCTCGGATCCTTGCTGTTGCTGTGCTTGGCCGCCAAGGTGTGGCGGTGGCCGCACAGTTCGCTGCATTTGCCCAGTGCAGAGGGCGCGCCGGGTTAAAATGAGTGGCTTTGCCCATTGGGCAGCGAATCTAAAAAACTATTGATCAGGAATATTCAAATGGCTGTCGAACGCACACTCTCCATCATCAAACCAGACGCCGTAGCGAAGAACGTCATCGGTCAGATTTACGCCCGCTTCGAAGGCGCTGGCCTGAAGGTGATTGCCGCGCGTATGGTGCATCTGTCACGCGGCGATGCCGAGGCCTTTTACGGCGTGCACAAAGAGCGCCCATTTTTTAAGGATCTGGTCAGCTTCATGATCTCTGGCCCAGTGATGATCCAGTGCCTCGAAGGTGAAGGCGCGATCTTGAAAAACCGCGATTTAATGGGCGCTACCGACCCTAAAAAAGCAGCACCCGGCACCATCCGTGCTGACTTTGCTGACAGTATTGACGCCAATGCCGTCCATGGCTCGGACGCTGCCGAGACCGCTGCGGTCGAAATCGGCTTCTTCTTCCCCGGTATGAACGTTTATTCGCGTTGAACCACACAGGCCACACGTAACCACAGGTAACCCGATGCAAGCCCCAAGCTGGACAGCGCTGCACTTTAGTACTGCTGTCTAGACGCCTCTAAACTCATAACTGGTACGCCCGCTTCACAACCATGATGACCAATCTGCTCGAATTCGATCTCGACGGTTTGGTCGCGTTTTGTGAAGGCCTGGGTGAGAAGCCGTTTCGGGCGCGTCAGTTATTCCGCTGGATTCACCAGAACGGCGTCACCGACTTTGAGCAAATGAGCGACCTGGCGAAGCCATTTCGCCAAAAGCTGAAAATGGCAGCGCACGTCAAGCCGCTCGTAGTCAGCACGCAGCAGGCGTCAGCGGATGGCACGATCAAATGGCTCTTTGACGTGGGCGGGGGCGATGCGGTCGAAACCGTTTTTATCCCTGAAGAAGGTCGTGGCACCTTGTGTATTTCATCGCAGGCAGGCTGCGCAGTGGGTTGCCGCTTTTGTTCGACGGGGCATCAGGGATTCAGCCGCAACTTGACAACTGGCGAGATCATCGCCCAGTTGTGGTTTGCCGAACATTACCTTCGCCGCCATCTGGGCAAAAAGTCGGCGAGTTCTGGCCCTGCGTCTGATCGGATCATCACCAATGTCGTCATGATGGGTATGGGTGAGCCGTTGCAGAACTACTCGGCGCTCGTGCCTGCTTTGCGCGTGATGTTGGACGACCACGCCTATGGCTTGTCGCGCAGGCGCGTGACGGTATCGACATCAGGCGTGGTGCCGATGATCGACCGACTGGCGCAGGATTGTCCGGTGGCGCTGGCAGTCTCGCTGCATGCACCCAACGATGCGCTACGTAGCGATCTTGTGCCTTTGAATAAAAAATATCCCATTAGCGAGCTGCTGGACGCCTGCAATCGTTACCTCGCCCACGCGCCGCGCGACTTCATCACCTTTGAATACTGCATGCTCGATGGCGTCAACGACCGTCCCGAGCAGGCGCGCGAACTGGTTGAACTGGTGAAGCAGAACGCCAGTGGTGGCGTGTGGGGCAAATTCAACCTGATTCCGTTCAACCCATTTTCTGCCTCGGGATTGCTGCGCTCCAAACCTGCTGCCGTCATCGAGTTTGCGAAGATTTTGAGTGGTGCAGGTATCGTGACGACAGTGCGCAAAACACGGGGTGACGATATCGACGCCGCTTGCGGGCAATTGGCCGGTGATGTCAATGACCGCACGCGTGTGGGTGAGCGAATGGCGCGTCAGCGGGCGTCAACCGTGCAGCCCTTGCGTTTTGTCGCCAATCCCGCCCGGTCGAGTGCACCCGTGCCCGGCGAAAAAAAGGCACAAGTGCCTGCACGGCGCGTCAAGGCCACACCTGTTGATTTTGCCCAGGAGCATTAAATTGATGACAACCATGGTCAACAACACAAGGCAACTCGATGCGCAGAGGCTTCTACGACGATGGCTCACAGGGGTCACCACTGCGCTGGCGCTGACGGCAGTGTTCAGTCTGTCCGGTTGCGCCACCCCGGGCGACGCCAACGCGGTCAAACCCCGATCTGACCTGGTGACGGACTCGGATGAGCCGGAAACCCGCAAACGCGCCCGGCTTCGCCTGGAGCTGGCCGTGGGTTATTTTGAACAAGGCCAAATTACTGTGGCGCTGGATGAGTTGAAACAATCACTCGCCGCTGATCCCAATTTCGCTGATGCCTTCAACCTACGCGGCCTCGTCTACATGCGTTTGAACGACAGCCAGTTGGCCGAAGAGAGCTTTAAGCGGGCGATGGCCTTGTCGCCCCGCGATGCGAATATTTTGCACAATTACGGCTGGCTTTTATGCCAGCAAGCGCGTTATCCCGAGTCGCAGGCCGTGCTGGCGCAGGCCATTGCCGCACCACTTTACGCGGGCCGGGCCAAGTCGTGGATGGCGCAAGGTGTGTGCCAGGTGCGCGCTGGGCTCTTGCCCGAAGGTGAGCTGAGTTTGCAGCGCTCTTATGAGCTGGATCCTGTCAATCCCATTACCGGTTTCAACCTGGCCAATCTGCTCTTCAAACGCGGTGAATTCGCCCGCTCGCAGTTTTATGTTCGACGCATCAACAATAGCGAATACGCCAATGCAGAATCACTCTGGTTGGGGATCAAGGTCGAGCGGCGCATGGAAAACCGCGACGCGATGGCGCAACTCGGCGTGCAGTTAAAAAAGCGCTTTGCGCAAGCACGTGAAACGGCTGCCTTTGAGCGCAGTGCCTTTGATGAGTGAGTTGGCTGTGACGGCCGCTGGTTTGTCTGCTGGTGCGCTGCTGCGCCAGGCGCGCGAAGCGGCGGGCTTGCATATTGGCGCACTGTCGGTGTCTTTGAAGGTGCCGGTCAAAAAAATCGAGGCGTTGGAAGCGGATCGTTTGGATCAACTGCCCGACGCTGTTTTTGCCCGCGCCTTGGCCTCAAGTATTTGCCGAACACTCAAAGTTGACCCAACGGCGATTTTGGCGGCGTTGCCCCAAGGCCAGCGCACCATGCTCAAGGCCGACGACGATCAAATGAACGCGTCTTTCCAGCCGACCGGCGGCGCGCCTCTCAATTCCATGCGGGATCTGCTCTCCAAACCGTTTGTCATTATTGGCTTGGCGCTCGTAGCAGGCGCCTTGATTTTGTTGGCGTTGCCTGAAAGAACCTTGCCGTCAGCGTCTATATCATCGGCGGTCGACACGGGGACCACGTCGACAAACGTACCGGTAGGTTCTATTTCGAGCATTGCAAGCATTGCAAGCGTTGCAGAAGTGGGTGCAACTTCAGTCCCGCAAAAAGACCTTGCACCCAATCCGCAGGCGCGCCCAGATTTGGCACTTACCTCCCCAAATGCAGCCAGTGGCGTGACAAATTTGGCGGCCAGTGCGGAAAAACCCACGTCGCCCATGCCTTCTGCTGCACCGTCCCTGGTTGCCCCGCAGAGTCGACCTGGCGTGGGCCCCATTGCGGTTAATTCCAACCCGGCGGGTGTCATCGCCTTTGAGGCGCGTGGCCCCTCCTGGGTGGAAGTCACTGACAGCGCCGGTGTTGTCCAGTTGCGCAAAACACTCGCAGCGGGTGAAACCATCGCCGCCACAGGTCAAGCGCCTCTGAAGGTCATCGTAGGCCGTGCAGACGCTATTAGCGTCAAGGTTCGCGGGCAAGATTTCGCGCTGTCGGCGGTGTCGCGTGACAACGTCGCCCGATTCGAGGTGAAGTAGTGAACGATCAGACAGTTACTGAGCAAGCGATTCCTTTTTCAAACACCCTGGCCCGAAAGTCGCGCCAAGCTAGTGTGGTGTGGGGCGAGCGCATCGTCACGGTCGGCGGCAATGCGCCCGTGCGGGTTCAGTCCATGACCAATACCGACACGGCGGATGCGATTGGCACCGCCATCCAGATCAAGGAGCTGGCCCTGGCGGGCTCCGAAATGGTGCGTATAACTGTCAATACGCCCGAGGCCGCTGCCGCCGTGCCTTATGTGCGCGAGCAACTCGATCGCATGGGTATTGATGTGCCCTTGATCGGTGACTTCCATTACAACGGCCACCGGTTGTTGACGGATTTTCCGGCTTGCGCTCAGGCCTTATCCAAATACCGCATCAATCCCGGCAACGTTGGCAAAGGCGACAAACATGATCGCCAATTCGGCCAAATGATTGAAGCGGCGATGCGCTGGAACAAGACCGTGCGCATCGGTGTCAATTGGGGTAGCCTGGATCAAGAGCTTTTGGCGCGCCTGATGGATCACAACAGCCAGCGTCAGGCTCCCTGGGACGCCAAATTGGTCATGTACGAGGCACTGATCACTTCCGCCATCGATTCGGCCAAGCTGGCGGAGTCGATGGGCTTGGCAGGGGACCAGATCATTTTGTCCTGTAAAGTCAGCGGCGTGCAGGATTTGATCGCGGTCTACCGCGAATTGTCCAAACGTTGCGACTACGCCTTGCACCTCGGCCTGACGGAAGCCGGTATGGGTGCCAAAGGCACTGTGGCCTCGGCAACCGCCCTGTCGATCTTGCTCCAGGAAGGCATTGGCGACACGATTCGCGTGTCACTCACGCCCGCACCAGGCGAGTCGCGCACTCAGGAAGTGGTCATTGCGTCAGAAATTTTGCAGTCTCTGGGCCTGCGGAAATTCGTGCCCAGTGTGACGGCGTGCCCCGGTTGCGGTCGTACCACCAGCACCACATTTCAAGAGCTGACGAAACAAATTGACGATTTTCTGCGTGCCCAAATGCCTGTGTGGCGTGAGAAGTATCCCGGTGTCGAAAACCTCAAAGTCGCAGTGATGGGTTGCATCGTCAATGGCCCAGGCGAGAGTAAACACGCCGATATTGGCATCAGTTTGCCAGGTACTGGCGAGGCACCCGCAGCGCCAGTCTTTATTGACGGTGAAAAACGCATGACGTTGCGTGGCGATGCCATTGCGGTGGAGTTCCAGGCGGTGGTTGAAAACTACATTGAAAAGCGCTTTGGCCACCTGGTTGCCGAAGCTGCTTGACCGGCATCACATGCCAGACAATGCAAGTGCCGCCACGGCAGAGAAAAAGATGCCCGCAAACCTAGAAAAAATCAATGCCGTCAAAGGCATGAATGACATATTGCCGCCCGATTCCACCCGCTGGGAGTGGTTGGAGGAAAAAATCCGGCATCGGATGGCGCGATATGCGTACCGAAGCATCCGCACGCCCATCGTGGAGCCGACGTCCCTGTTTGTACGCGGAACGGGTGAGACGACCGATATTGTCGAAAAAGAGATGTACTCTTTTGAAGACCGCCTCAATGGCGAGCAACTGACACTTCGGCCGGAAAACACACCCGGTGTGGTGCGCGCGGCGATACAACACAACCTGACTTACGACGGCGGTAAACGCCTTTTTTACATGGGCCCGATGTTCCGCCACGAGCGGCCTCAGCGGGGGCGCTATCGTCAGTTTTACCAGTTAGGCGCAGAAGCGCTCGGTTTTGCCGGGCCTGAAATTGATGCCGAGTTGATGTTGCTCGTTCACGACCTGTTTGCGGATATGGGCTTGCGTAATGTACGGGTCGAGCTCAATAGTCTTGGGGTCCCCGCTGAGCGCCAGCAACACCGGACGGCCTTGATCACCTATTTTGAAAAACATGTCGACCAGCTCGACGCCGAAGCGCAGCGGCGCTTGTATGCCAACCCCTTGCGCATTCTGGACACCAAAAACCCGGCGATGCAGACTTTGGTACAGGAAGCACCTCAGTTATTGAGCTTTTTGGGTGAAAGTTCGCTCAAACACTTCGACACCGTCAAGGCCTTGCTCACAGCTTGCGGCGTGTTGTGGACGGTCAACCCACGCCTGGTTCGCGGGCTTGACTATTACTCGCATACGGTTTTCGAGTTTGTCACCGACGAGCTTGGTGCGCAGGGCACCTTGTGCGGCGGTGGTCGTTATGACGGGTTGTTCGAATTGCTCGGTGGCAAGCCTACACCAGCGGTAGGCTGGGGCATGGGCCTGGAGCGGGTGCTGGAGCTGCTGAAGGAACAAGGCATCGCAGTGCCTGAGGCGCAACCCGATGCTTATGCGGTGGTGCCCGACCCGGCAGCCTTGCCCTTGGTGATGCAAAACCTGCAACGATTGCGGGGCTTGGGCATTAACGCTCAAATGCACGCAGGGGCGGGTGAGGGCCAGGGCAGCATGAAGTCGCAGTTCAAAAAAGCCGACAGCAGCGGCGCACGATTTGCCCTGATTTTTGGTGCCGATGAACTGGCCGAAAATTGCGTGACGGTCAAATCCCTGCGCGATGGCGGCGGCGCGCAGGTCAAACGCTCACTGAGCGAGTTGAGTGCCTGGGCAAGCACCCTACAATCCCAAGGTTAACCAATAGAAACCATGGCAAATCAATTAGACCTCGAAGAACAAGAACAACTTGACCAGCTCAAGGCCTTCTGGAAGCAATACGGCAACCTTATTACCTGGGCTTTGATCGTTGTTTTGGCGGCGTTCGCGGGCTGGAACCTTTACAAGCGTTGGCAAGTCAACCAGGCCAGTCAGGCCTCAGCGCTGTTTGATGAACTTGACAGAGTCGTCAAGACAGGCGATGTGGCCAAAATTGACCGGGTGTTCACTGACATGAAGGATAAATTTCCCTCAACCACCTACGCGCACCAATCCGCCTTGCTGGTGGCCAAAGCGTATTTCGAAGCTGGCAAATCAGCCGAATCAAAAACGGCTTTGACCTGGGTGGCTGAAAAATCTTCGGACGAAGGTTATCAGGCGATTGCCAGGTTGAGATTGTCCGGTATCTTGATGAATGACAAAGCCTACGATGAAGCGATTAAGCAACTCACGGGAACTTTTCCAGCTGGGTTTTCGGCTTTGGTGGCTGATCGCAAAGGCGACGCCTTGATGTTGCAAGGCAAGAAAGCCGAAGCCCGCACGGAATATGAAAAAGCCTACAAAGAGTTTGAAGAGCGGACAGAATACAGAAGACTGGTTGCGGTCAAGCTAAATGCTTTAGGTGTCAATCCTGTGGCAGACGTGAAACCGGAAGGTCAGGCCGACACCAAAGCTGATATGAAACCAGAAGCCAGTCCGGCGGTTCCGGCCACCTCTACAGACACCAAAAAGTGATGTCCTTTCGATTTTTCCTGCGTAAAAGTGCGAATGTCGTGCGTCATGTCACGATAGGCGGCCTGGTGGCTTTGCTCGCAGCTTGCGGCAGCAGCGTTGAAGCGCCCAAACCTGCCGAGTTGGCGCCGAATGCCGCCCTGATCGGCGTGCGCCTGGCCTGGTCCGCCAAAGTGGGGGAAGTAAAGTTTCCGCTGGCAGTCAAGGCCAATGGTTTCAACATGACATTGGCAAGTTCTGATGGTGTGGTTGCTACCTTGGATGCCCGCACAGGCGGCGACTTGTGGCGCGCACCGCTTGGCATCGCCATTGCTGCCGGTGCGGGCAGTGACGGTAGGTACGCAGCGGTTGTCTCGCAGTCGAATGAGCTGGTTACCCTGGACGCTGGCCGTGAAGTCTGGCGGCAAAAGCTCGGGGCCTTGAGTTTCACTGCCCCGCTGGTGGCGGGCGGGCGTGTTTTTGTGCTCGGCGCTGACCGCTCTGTCAGCGCCTATGACGCTGCTTCAGGCCGCAAAATCTGGACGCAGGCGCGCCCCGGCGAACCCTTGGTGTTGCGCCAGGCGGGCGTTTTGCTAGCCGTCGGAGACACCTTGGTCGTTGGCCTTTCGGGTCGCCTGGTCGGCATGAATCCCCAGAACGGCAGCAGTCGATGGGAAGTGCCCATTGCCGTCCCGCGTGGCACCAATGACGTTGAGCGCCTGGTGGACATCGTCTCCCATGTCAGCCGACTCGGCGACAGTGTATGTGTGCGCGCCTACCAGGCCATGGTCGGCTGTGTGAATGCCCAGCGTGGCACGCTCGAATGGAGCAAGCCCGCCGCGGGGTCCGAGGGCTTGCACGGTGATGACCAATTTGTTTTTGGCACTGAGAGCGATGGCAAAGTCGTGGCCTGGCGAAGAGTCGATGGCGAACGTGCCTGGGATTCCGAGCGGCTGAAGTATCGGGGCTTGACGGCTCCGGTGGTGGTCGGGCGTTCTGTCGCCATTGGTGACGCTACCGGTCTGGTGCATTTGCTTTCGCGCGCCGACGGCTCGCCCTTGAACCGTCTGGCAACTGACGGCTCCGCCATCGTCGCGGCACCGGTGCTGGTGGGCGATACGCTTGTGGTGGTCACCCGCAACGGCGGCGTGTTTGGTTTCCGGCCCGAATAGTGCCAGAACCCTTCACTACGTCGCCACTTGACCACCGCCTAAGCAACCATTCAACGGTATGAAACCTGTTTTGGCTCTGGTGGGCCGCCCCAACGTTGGTAAATCAACCCTGTTTAACCGCCTGACCAAGTCGCGCGACGCCATCGTTGCCGACTTTGCGGGATTGACCCGCGACCGGCATTACGGCAACGCCAAACAAGGCAAACACGAGTTCATCGTTGTCGATACCGGCGGCTTTGAACCCGATGCGGTGGGCGGCATCTACAAAGAAATGGCCAAGCAGACACGCCAGGCCGTGGCGGAAGCTGACGTGGTTATTTTTGTGGTGGATGCCCGTGACGGCATTTCTGCCCAAGACCACGATATCGCCAAATATTTGCGGCGCTTGGGCAAACCCTGCGTATTGACCGCCAATAAAGCCGAAGGCATGCAAAGCGGTGCCAAATTGGCAGAGTTTTACGAACTGGGTTTAGGTGATGTGCATGGCGTCTCTGCCGCACACGGGCAAGGCATACGTGATCTGGTCGAGCTGGCACTCGCGCCGCTGAATTTGCCGGAGCCAGAAGACGCCGAACCCGAAGCGCCCGGAGTCATCAAACTCGCGGTGGCCGGGCGGCCCAACGTCGGCAAATCCACCTTGATCAACACCTGGCTGGGTGAGGAGCGTCTGGTCGCCTTTGACCAACCGGGCACCACACGAGACGCTATTTCCGTGCCATTTGAGCGCGACGGCCAGAAGTTTGAGCTGATCGACACAGCGGGTTTGCGTCGTAAAGGCAAGGTATTTGAGGCGATTGAGAAATTTTCGGTCGTCAAAACACTGCAGGCCATTGAGTCGGCCAGCGTCGCACTTTTGTTGATCGATGCGACACAAGGTGTGACGGATCAAGACGCCCACATTGCCGGCTATGTGCTTGAGAGCGGCCGGGCCGTGGTGGTGGCCATCAACAAATGGGATGCAGTAGACGAATACCAGCGCGAACTCGTCAAACGCTCCATCGAAACCCGGCTACCGTTTTTGAAGTTTGCCGCGCTGCACCTCATCTCGGCCAAAAAACGCCAGGGTTTGGGGCCACTGTGGAGTTCCATCACGCAAGCCTACCGGGCGGCCAACTGCAAAATGTCCACGCCTGTTTTGACGCGCCTTTTGCTCGAAGCTGTTCAGTTTCAAAGCCCCAAACGTTCCGGCATGTACCGCCCCAAATTGCGCTACGCGCATCAAGGCGGCATGAACCCGCCCATCATCGTGGTTCACGGCAATTCGCTGGAACATGTCACAGATGCTTACAAACGATTTCTCGAAGGTCGATTCCGCAAAGAGTTTGAACTCACGGGTACACCGCTGCGCATCGAGATGAAAACCTCAAAAAACCCGTTTGCCGACAAAGACGACTGAGTTTTTGTGAGCGGGACCGCGGGTCTGCTGAATGAGCCCATTTAAGAGGCCCTTGCAAATAAGGGAATTGCCCCCCATTTAGGCTGCATCAGCGCGGGGCTGTGGTATCGTTCTTTTCTTTCCAACACTCAACCGAACACGGAGAATATCGTGAACAACAACAAAGGCCAGTTGCTGCAAGATCCGTTTTTGAACGCCTTGCGCCGCGAGCATATTCCAGTATCGATTTACCTGGTGAATGGCATCAAATTGCAGGGGCAAGTCGAGTCCTTTGACCAATACGTGGTTTTGCTACGCAATACCGTCACCCAAATGGTTTACAAACACGCCATTTCGACCATCGTTCCTGGCCGCGCCGTGAACCTCTCAAGCTCCGAGGCCAGCGAGCCAGCAACAGCTTGATCGCACCCACCATTTTGGTGGGGGTCGATTTGGGCCTGCCCAATTTCGATGGGGAACTCGAAGAGTTGGGCCTGCTGGCGCAAACGGCTGGCTTGCAGCCCGTGGCGCGGGTCACCTGTAAACGGCGCGCACCCGACGCAGCACTGTTCATTGGCAGCGGTAAAGCAGATGAAATCAAACTGCTGGCCGCCCAACATGGCGCCACAGAAATACTCTTTGATCAAGCCTTAAGCCCGGCGCAGCAGCGCAACCTTGAGCGGCATATGGAGTTGCCGGTCAATGACCGCACCTTGCTGATTCTGGAGATATTTGGCCAGCGAGCGCGCAGCCACGAGGGCAAATTGCAAGTCGAATTGGCCCGTTTGCAATATTTGAGCACCCGTTTGGTACGGCGTTGGTCCCACCTGGAGCGCCAAAGTGGCGGTATTGGCATGCGCGGCGGGCCCGGTGAAACCCAGATTGAGCTCGATCGCCGCATGATCGGCGACAACATCAAACGCACCAAGGAGCGACTGCTCAAAGTCAAAAAGCAGCGGCAGACCCAACGGCGCCAGCGCGAGCGCCGCGACGCTTTCAATATCTCTCTGGTGGGTTACACCAATGCTGGCAAATCAACGCTGTTCAACGCCTTGGTAAAAGCCAAAGCCTATGCTGCTGACCAGCTTTTTGCTACGCTGGACACCACCACGCGCCAGTTGTACCTGGGCGAGGCCGGCCGCTCGGTTTCGCTGTCTGACACCGTGGGTTTCATCCGCGACCTGCCACACGGCCTGATCGCCGCCTTTGAAGCCACTTTGCAGGAAGCCGTGGACGCTGACCTCTTGCTGCATGTTGTGGACTGCGCGAACCCCCATTTCCCAGAGCAAATTGAGCAGGTCCAGCAAGTGCTTCGCGAGATTGGCGCTGCAGACATACCCCAGATTTTGGTCTTCAACAAACTCGATGCTCTTGAAAAGACGCGCCTTCCGCTGCATCTCGAGGACATGTTTGAAATCGATGGCGTACAAACGCCGCGCATTTTTGTTAGCAGCCGTTCGGGTGACGGCCTGGCGTCGCTAAGGCAGCAGATTGCCACAAAAATCCAGGCCCTGGCGGACAGTCCGGCGCCAGTGCCGTCCACCGACCCCCGTGACGTGGTAGACGCCTTTGATGAAAATTTGTCCGACAGCCCCAGTAACACCCATTGATTGGGCACAATTGCGTCATTCCTGAAATTGCTTATGAGCCCGTATAAACCCAACTTAACTGCGATGACCTTTCCACAACGCATCCGGGGTATGTTCAACCTCAACGACCAGAAATGGGGCCGGGGTAGCGACACCTCTGGCGGCGACAAACCTTCGGGCGACAAGCCCGCCGGTGATTTGCCTGGTACGGACAATAATCCGCAGCCGCAAAATCCCCCGCCGCCGCAGGCCGACAACAATCGCCGCCCGGCACGTGGCGCGAATCAAGGCCCGCCCGATTTGGACGAACTGTGGCGTGATTTCAATAAAAAACTCGGTGGCTTGTTTGGCGGCATGGGCGGCAACAAGCCGGGCAACCGGCAAAACCAGCAACCCAGCGGTGATGGTGGCAACAACGGCGGGAGTTCGGGTGGCGGATTTCAGCCCGACATGAAAAGCGCGGGTATCGGCGCCGGCCTGATTGCGGCCGTGGCGGTGCTAATCTGGCTGGGCACGGGCTTCTTCATCGTGCAGGAGGGCCAGCAGGCCGTTATCACGCAGTTTGGTAAATACAAAAACTCGGTGGGTGCCGGCTTCAACTGGCGCCTGCCTTACCCCATCCAGAAACACGAACTGATTTTTGTAACGCAAATCCGCTCAGTCGATGTGGGGCGCGACACCGTCATCAAAGCCACCGGCCTGCGCGAATCGGCGATGTTGACCGAAGACGAAAACATCGTCGAAATCAAATTCGCCGTGCAATACCGCTTGAGCGACGCTCGGGCTTTTCTGTTTGAGAGCAAAAACCCGGGCGAGGCCGTGGTGCAGGCCGCTGAAACTGCGGTGCGCGAAGTGGTTGGCAAAATGAAGATGGACGCCGCCTTGTCGGAAGAGCGAGACCAAATTGCGCCGCGCGTGCGGGTGTTGATGCAACAGATTCTGGACCGTTACAAGGTCGGCATTGAAGTCGTTGGCATCAACTTGCAACAAGGCGGGGTGCGCCCGCCGGAGCAGGTGCAGACTGCGTTTGACGACGTGCTCAAAGCCGGTCAGGAGCGTGAACGCGCCAAAAACGAAGCCCAGGCCTACGCCAATGATGTGGTGCCGCGTGCAGTCGGTTCCGCTTCAAGGCTTAAAGAAGAATCTGAAGCCTACAAGGCGCGTATTGTGGCGCAGGCGTCGGGTGATGCGCAGCGTTTTAAATCGGTGTTGGCCGAGTACCAAAAAGCGCCGCAGGTGACACGTGACCGGATGTACCTGGAAACCATGCAGCAAATTTACGGCAGCGTCACCAAGGTGCTGGTTGATTCCAAACAGGGCGGCAACATGATGTTCCTGCCCTTGGACAAAGTTTTGCAGATGTCGGGTGCAGAGAGTGGCAACGTCGTGGCCAGTCCTGCTGTGCCTGCAGCGCCTAGCGCGCCGGCGCCTATGGCCCCCGACACCCGATCGCGCGACACCACGCGCTCGCGTGACCGCGACTCACGCTGAAAGCCAGGACACCCTCATGAACAAAATCGGATTTATTTTTTCGGGCTTCCTGGTGCTGTTGGCCTTGGCCAGCTCCATGTTGTTTGTCGTCGACCAGCGCCAGTTTGGTGTGGTCTACGCGCTCGGGCAGATTAAAGAGGTGATCACCGAGCCCGGCCTCAATTTCAAATTGCCGCCGCCATTTCAAAACGTCTCTTTTATCGACAAACGCCTGTTGACGCTTGAATCCAGCGATACCGAGCCTATGCTCACCGCTGAGAAACAACGCATGGTGATCGACTGGTATGTGCGCTGGCGCATCTCGGAGCCTACCGAATACATTCGAAATGTGGGTTTGGACGAAGCTGCGGGGGCCAACCAGCTCAACCGCGTGGTGCGTAATGCTTTCCAAGAAGAGGTAAACAAGAACACAGTGAAAGAAATGCTCTCCACCAAACGCCAGGCGGTGAGTGATGCGGTAATGAAAGAAGTCACTGAAAAAGTCAAAGGTGCCAAACCTTGGGGCATCGAAATTGTGGACGTGCGTATCACCCGTGCAGATTATGTGGACGCGATTACCGAATCCGTCTACCGCCGAATGGAAGCCGAGCGTAAACGTGTCGCCAATGAGTTGCGCTCCACCGGTGCCGCCGAAGGTGAAAAAATCCGCGCTGACGCTGATCGCCAGCGTGAAGTGACGATTGCCAACGCCTACCGCGAAGCGCAGAAAATCAAAGGTGAGGGCGACGCTCAAGCCGCCAGCACCTACGCCGAGGCCTTTGGCCGCGACGCCAATTTTGCGCAGTTCTACCGCAGCCTGGACGCCTATCGCGGCAGCTTCAACAAAAAGGGCGACGTGATGGTGGTGGACCCGTCATCTTCGGAGTTCTTCAAAGCCTTCCGTGGCAACGCAGGGCCTGCACCGGCACCCTCCAAGAAATAAGCTGAGCCCCATCCACTGCGCCGAACTTTCAAGGCTGACCCCAAGACCATGCACCACCTACGGCAGGCCACTTGCTGACGCTTGGTTTTTGGCAACTGCTGGGCTTGGGCCTCGGTTTGGCGCTGGTCATTGAAGGCCTGATGCCCTTCGCTTCGCCAGCAAAGTGGCGCCAAGTGTTCACCCAAATTCAAAACATGAACGACGGGCAGGTCCGTTTCTTTGGGCTGATCAGTATTGGCATCGGACTGGCGATCGTTCTGGTGCTGATGCCTTGATGGCCTGATACCGTAATGCGATCCCGCCTTCGCGCCCTCACGTAGTTTGGCTCAGAAGGTGGGTTTTCAGGCGCGGGCGGTCTGCAAAATGCACTTGGCTTGGTTTCGCTCTGCGCTCAGACGGAGCTCGATCAGCATTGAGATCATTTCGCCATGTGTTAACACCCATGTTAATTTTTGACTCAACAGTGACTGCCCTCAGCGACATTTTTAAGTTTTTAGAGCCTAGGTCTCGTTTTTAATGGATGTATAGCTATCAATATGATAGTTTTTGAGCTTGACCGAGCAACTCAACACTAGCGGGAAAAGCCTTGTAAAACCGTGCAACCGCACGCCAACCAAGGATAATTCCACTTCTAAATCATTCGTGAATTAGGCGCACCGACGACGACAGTGCTAGCGCACGGCCAGGAGGTGCAACAACGTTCACGGATGATTTAGAAATGGAACAAGACCTCGAATTGCGGCGACACGAAACTTGTGTGCGGCTTACGTCAAGCCCGCAATTTTTGCCCTGTAAAATCATGTTTTTAACAGCCTCCCACATTCCATGAGCGCCTGGGTCCTGCCGGATCACATAGCCGATGTTTTGCCTTCTGAGGCGCGCCACATCGAAGAGTTACGCCGAGACTTGCTGGATACCGCCCGCGGTTACGGCTATGAATTGGTGATGCCGCCGCTCCTGGAGCACCTCGAATCCCTGCTCACTGGCACCGGTGAAGCGCTGGATCTGCAAACCTTCAAACTCGTCGATCAGATCTCGGGCCGCATGATGGGCCTGCGCGCCGACACCACGCCGCAGGCTGCCCGCATCGACGCACATTTGCTCAACCGCAAAGGCGTGACGCGCCTGTGTTACTGCGGCCCCGTGCTGCACACGCGACCCGACAAACCCCACGCCACACGCGAGCCGCTGCAGTTTGGCGCCGAGATTTTTGGACACGCCGGGCTGGAGGCAGACAGCGAAGCCCTGCAACTCGCGCTCGATTGCCTCGGTGCCGCTGAAGTCAAAGGCCTCAGCGTGGACATGGCCGATGCGCGCATTGTCAAGTCGCTGCTGGCGGGCATCGCCATGCCCAGCGGTCATCTGGCCCTGGTACACGGCGCCTTGGCCGCCAAAGATGCCAGCAGCCTGGCCGCGTTGACGCTTGATTTCCCCAAAGTGACGCGCGAAGGCCTGGCCGCGTTGATCAACCTGTATGGCGATGCCAAAGTGCTGCTCGAAGCCGAAAAGGCCTTGCCCCCTACGCCGATGCTGCGAGAGGCGCTTTCTAATTTGAAGTGGCTGAGTCAACATCTCGATGGCGCATCGGTCAGTTTTGACCTGGCCGACCTGCGCGGATACGCCTATTACAGTGGCGCGCGTTTCGCGATTTACGCCGCGCGCGCCAGTGACGCGCTGGTGCGCGGTGGTCGCTACGATGAAGTGGGCGCCGTGTTTGGCCGCAACCGCCCAGCGGTGGGTTTCAGTCTGGATGTGAAAGCGCTCGTCGGCGCGGCAGGCCCCCGGCCCTTGCGCGCCGCCATCCGCGCACCGTGGAATGAGTCGGCACTATTGCGCAGCGCCATCGCCAAATTACGCGCCCAGGGTGAAACCGTGGTGTGTGTGTTGCCAGGGCACGAAAGCGAAGTTGATGAGTTTGAATGTGACCGCGAACTGGTGCAAGCCGCCGGTTTGTGGGCCGTGCAGGCGCTTTGACGCCCGCTCTTCGTTCCGCAAAACAAATTTTTCTAACCTCTTGATGAGAGTTCAATATGAGCGCAACCGTGAGATCAGGTCATGAGAGATCAGGACATGAGATATGGTCATGAGTAAAGGCAGAAACGTCGTCGTCGTCGGCACGCAGTGGGGCGACGAGGGCAAAGGCAAGTTGGTCGATTGGCTCACCGAAAGCGCGCAAGGCGTGGTGCGCTTCCAGGGTGGCCACAACGCTGGCCACACGCTGGTGATCAACGGCGTCAAAACCGCGCTGCACTTGATCCCCAGCGGCATCATGCGTGCGGGGGTGAAGTGTTACATCGGCAACGGTGTGGTCTTGTCGGCGGCCAAGCTATTTGAAGAAATTGCGGGCCTGGAAAAAGTGGGCGTCGAAGTGCGTTCGCGCCTGCGCATCTCTGAAGCATGTCCTTTGATTTTGCCCTTCCATACCGCGCTGGACGTCGCTCGCGAAGCCGCGCGCGAAAAGGGCGGCAGCGCCAAAATTGGCACCACCGGGCGGGGCATTGGCCCGGCGTATGAAGACAAAATCGCCCGTCGTGCGTTGCGTGTGCAGGACCTCAAGCACCCCAAACGGTTTGAAGCCAAACTGCGTGAATTGCTGGATTTGCACAACCACGTGTTGAGTACCTATTTGCATTCTGCCAAATTTGAATTTGGCGATGCTCTGAAGCCTTACCTGAAAGACGGTCAGGTGCAATTTCAGCCGGTATTTGAGGAGGCCATGGCGCACGCCGAGTTGCTCAAACCGATGATGGCAGACGTCTCACGCGAGCTGAACGAAGCGCATCTGCGCGGCGACAACTTGTTGTTTGAAGGCGCGCAGGGCACACTTTTGGACGTGGACCACGGCACCTACCCGTATGTCACCTCCAGCAACTGCGTGGCGGGCAACGCGTCTGCCGGGGCAGGCGTGGGACCGGGCATGTTGCATTACATTCTGGGCATCACCAAAGCTTATTGCACGCGCGTGGGCGGCGGGCCGTTCCCGACCGAGCTGGACTGGGAAACCCCCGGCACGCCGGGTTACCACATGAGCACCGTCGGGGCAGAGAAGGGCGTCACGACCGGGCGATCGCGACGCTGCGGCTGGTTTGATGCTGCCCTGCTCAAACGCTCAGCGCAGGTCAATGGTCTCACCGGGTTGTGTATCACGAAACTTGACGTGCTGGACGGCATCAGCGAACTTTTGCTGTGCACGGGTTACGAAATGGACGGTGAAACCATCGACATCTTGCCCATGGGCGCGGATGACATTGAACGCTGCACACCGATTTACGAGGTGATGGAAGGCTGGAGCCAAAGCACTGTGGGCGTCACCGACTACGCCAAGTTGCCAGTGGCCGCCAAACTCTATCTGCAACGCATCGAGCACGTAACGGGTGTACCGATTGACGTGATCTCCACCAGCCCCGACCGCGACCACACCATCATGATGCGCCACCCGTACCTGGTGCGGTCTTGAAGCTGAGCCTTATGGTCAAATAGGGTAATGAGTCACGCTAAACAAGTGTAAGAAGCTATAACTTCAGGAGCAATAGGATGTTGACAGAAGACGGAAAACACCTGTACGTCAGTTATGACGAGTACCACAACCTGATCGAAAAACTGGCCATCAAAGTCCACCAGTCAGGCTGGAAATTCGACACCATCCTGTGCCTGGCCAGGGGCGGCATGCGCCCCGGTGACATCCTTTCAAGGGTGTTTGACAAGCCGCTAGCCATCATGTCCACCAGTTCCTACCGCGCTGACGCGGGCCTGACGCAGGGCAACCTGGATATCGCGCGTTACATCACCACGCCCAAAGGAGAAATCGCCGGCAAGGTGCTGCTGGTGGACGACCTCGCAGATTCAGGCCACACCTTGAAGGCGGTGATTGACCTGTTGAAAAACAATTACGCACCTATCACCGAGATGCGCAGCGCCGTGATCTGGACCAAAGCCTTGTCGTCCTTCACGCCCGACTACTCGGTCGAGTTTTTGCCCACCAACCCGTGGATTCACCAACCCTTTGAGGGTTATGACGCGATGCGGCCTGAGCAGTTGATTCAGAAGTGGTCGGTTTAAATGTTGCCCCCACGCTCCGCCGCTGCGCGGGTCGCTGCCCACCGAGGGGGCTTATTTTGCTTGGGGCGGCCCAGCGCAAAATTGCACTTTTCCCATGACCAAGCTCAACACCACCCTCATCCACCACCCCTACAAACCACCCGCCGGTTTTGAGGCACCGCAGGCCGGTGTGTTCAAAGCCTCCACGGTGCTGTTCCCCAATGTGGCGGCCATGCGCAGCATGGAATGGAAAAACAAGACCGGCTACACCTACGGCCTGCACGGCACGCCCACCAGTTACCTACTGGAAGAAAAACTGTGTTCCCTGGAAGGCGGCAAACACTGCGTCTTGTTGCCCAGTGGGCTGGCGGCGATCACCAATGTGTCGTTTGCGCTCCTGAAAACCGGCGACGAGGTGCTGATCCCCGATAACGCCTACGGCCCCAACAAAGCCCTGGCCGACGGTGAACTCAAATCCTTTGGCGTCAGCTACCAGTTATACGACAGCATGAACCCGGCTGATCTGGCCGCCAAAATCAGCGCCAAAACGAAGCTGGTGTGGCTGGAAGCTGCGGGTTCCATCACGCTGGAATTCCCCAACCTCGTCGAGCAAGTCCGCATTTGCCGCGCCAAAGGCGTGGTGTCGGCGCTCGACAACACCTGGGGCGCAGGCCTTGCCTTCAAGCCCTTCGACCTCACCCCCGCACGGACGCTGGCAGGTGCCGAGCCACTGGGTGTAGACGTGACCGTGCATGCCTTGACCAAATACCCCAGCGGCGGTGGCGACGTATTGATGGGCAGCTGCATCACCCGCGACGACGCCCTAGCCCTCAAGCTCAAAAACAACCACATGCGTTTTGGCTGGAACGTCGGCATGAACGATGTGGAGCTGGTGATGCGCTCCTTGCCCAGCATGGCGTTGCGGTATGCCGCGCACGATGCGGCTGCGCGTGAGTTGGCCGCGTGGTGCCAGGCTCGCCTCGAGTTCGCACAGGTGTTGCACCCAGCTTTGCCCACGTCGCCAGGGCATGCCGATTGGCGCGCCTTGTGCTCACCTGCGGGTGGGTCGGCAAATGCGGTCCCGGGCCCCGGCACGGCGGCGGGTTTGCTCAGCGTGATTTTCAAACCCATTTATTCACAAACCCAGGTGGATGCGTTTTGTGATGCGCTGAAATTGTTTGGCTTGGGCTACAGCTGGGGCGGTCCGGAAAGCCTGGTGGTGCCCTACAACCTGGCCGCGATTCGCCCGGCCTGGCCCGCCCACATCGCCCCTGGGCGCATCGTGCGCTTCTCCGTGGGCTTGGAAGACCTGGCGGATTTAAAGGCCGATTTGGCCCAGGCGTTGGCAGAGCTTTAAGAGCCAAGCCAGCCGGCTCGAGAACAAAATTGCGCCAATTCGCCAAAGCTTCCAGCCAAACTGGTAAAGTGGCCGCAACACCTCCAACTATTTCAGTGAAAGCACCCTTTGGCAACACCTAATTACGGCTACGAAAAACGTCAGAAAGAGCTGGCGAAGAAGAAGAAAAAAGAGGAAAAACTCAAAGCCAAAGCGGGTCGCAAAGCGGGTGATGGCGGCCCGGACGACGCGCCTGATGAGCCAGATACGGCGGACTCGGCGGATACACCGGTGGCACCTGCGCCCGGTGGCACACCATCAACCTGAGTCGAACCCCCAACGAATCCGCGGCGCCAGACTTGGGCCTTCAGGCCTGTGGCAGTGCTCTCAACATTTCTTGTGCGAGAGCGGTAAACGCCGAAGCCGAATGGTCTTTCGGTGACCTATCCACTGCCACGTCAAATTGCGCAAAATTGCGCCGCATCGACTGCACGTACACCGGGTCGTAATGCAGGGTCAAAAGCTCTTGCACCACCGGCGCAAGCTGCCCGTCTGAGACTTGCGCCTGCCAAGCCGCCACCTGCGTTTTGCCGCGAATTTCGGTCAAAGCTGCCAGTCGATCATTGAAATGCGCGGTGTCTTTCACAAAAAACTCATACTCTTCCATCAACAGCGCCACGCGGCTGGCGTCGGGCAGCACCAGATTCAAACACCGGCTTTGGCGCATGGCTTCCATCAGCGCGGCTGGCACCGCCACGTTGCCGACTTTTTTGCTTTCGCTCTCCACGTAAACGGGTTGTGACGGGTCAAAACGCCGAAGCGCATCCCACACCAGTGTGTCAAAACGTTTTTGCGTTGGCTGTGCCAGGCCCGGAATCGCGCCCAGCACGGAGCTACGGTGGTTGGCCAGCGCCTCCAGGTCCAGCACCTGCGCGCCCTGGGCCGCCAGCGCCTGCAGGAGGCGTGTCTTGCCTGATCCCGTGGTGCCGCAGATGACTTGCCAGCTGAACATCGCCGCGAGACGAGGGATATCTTCGACCAGCGCCGCGCGAAAGGCCTTGTAGCCGCCTTCCACCAGCGTGACCCGAAAGCCGATTTGGTCGAGGATGAGCGAGAGAGAGCCGCTACGCTTGCCGCCGCGCCAGCAGTAGGTCAGCGGCTTCCAGTCTTTGGGTTTGTCGATCACCTCGCGCTCGATGTGTGCCGCAATATTGCGCGCGGCCATGGCTGCGCCACGTTTTTTGGCCTCAAACGCGTTGATTTGTTTGTAGGTGGTGCCGACCTGGATGCGCTCGGCATTGTTCAGCGTGGGCCAGTTCACGGCGCCGGGCAGGTGGTCTTCGTCGAACTCGGCTTCGCTGCGTGCGTCGATGATGGTGTCAAACTCGGCCAGTCGGTGCAGCATGTCGGCCGCTGGAATCGTCGCAAGACCCATTTAGTGCCCCAACTCAGAGGTTTCGAAACATGAAAGCGTGCTTTCGCCCTCATGCCTACGTTGCAAAGCCTCGCCATAACCACAGTTATGTCTGCGTTTTGCGCCTTGGCCTGAGCGCGAAATCATCACTTTCATTTGTTTCGAAACCTCAGAGTCGGGACACTAGAGCAACTTTTTAAGTTCAGGCCACACGTTGGCCAGCATGATCGGATGCGCCTCGGCTTTGGGGTGAATGCGGTCAGGCTGGAACATTTTTTCCGTCAATTTGTCGGCGTCTGGCCCGTCGGCCACGTCTTTGAGCAAAAACGGCACCAAGCCCGTTTTCTGCTTTTTGGCGACAGACGCAAAAGTGCCAGCAAAACGTTGACCATAATCCGCGCCGTAATTGGGCGGCACCTGCATGCCGACCAGCAGCACCTTGGCGCCGGCTTTTTGCGCGGCCAGCGTCATTTGGGTCAAATTGGTTTCAGTGTTGTTCAGCGGCAATCCACGCAGGGCGTCGTTGCCACCAAGTTCAATCACGAGGTGTGTGGGTGCGTATTGCTTCAACAGTGGCGCCAGGCGCGCCGCGCCGCCCGAGGTGGTGTCGCCGCTGATGCTGGCATTGACCACCTTGGCGGCAATTTTTTCAGTGGCCAGGCGTTTTTCAAGCAAAGCCACCCAGCCGGTGCCGCGCACCAGGCCGTATTCGGCGCTGAGCGAATCACCCAGCACCAATATGGTTTTGGCAGCCTTGTTTTGCGCCTTGTCTTGTGCTGCAATGGCCGCACTTAAGGCGGTAAGCGAGGCGGCTGCGATAAAGTGTCGTCGGTACAAAGAAAATCCCATGTCTGAAAATACACCACTGCTCAATGCAGACCCCATCATTTCGGTTGACCACGTGTTCAAGTCGGTCGTCGATTCCACTGGCACACTCGACATTTTGCGCGATATCGATTTTTCGCTCGCGCAGCGGGAAACTGCCGCCATTGTCGGCGCTTCGGGCTCGGGTAAAAGCACACTGCTGTCCATCATCGCAGGGCTGACACCCCCACGCGCGGCACGGTCAAACTCGCCGGGCAAGACTTGTTCGCCATTGACGAGGACGAGCGCGCCGCACTCCGAGCCCGCAAAGTCGGCTTTGTGTTCCAGAGTTTCCAACTTTTGGGCAACCTCACGGCGCTGGAAAACGTCATGCTGCCGCTGGAGCTGGCCAACATGAAAAATGCGCGTAGTCTGGCGCAGGAAATGCTCGCCCGTGTGGGCCTGGGCCAGCGCCTGGGCCACTACCCCAAGGTGCTCTCAGGCGGCGAGCAGCAGCGCGTGGCCCTGGCCCGCGCGTTCGTCGTGCAACCGGCGGTGCTGCTGGCCGACGAGCCCACCGGCAGCCTCGATTTCGCTACCGGCGAGACCATCATGAAGCTGATGTTCGACCTCAACGAAGAACTCGGCACTACCCTGGTGCTGGTAACGCATGACCGGGGCATCGCCGACCGTTGTGCGCGCAAGATTACGATTGAGGCGGGGCGGGTGGTTTAATAATTAACATGGGTATTAATATTTTTCGAAATTGACCCGGTTTTTTAGATTTCAAGGTTTTTGGCACCATAGGTCTCGAATAATATGCATAGTGCGCTATTGGTTTTATAGCTACTTAAAACTGGCACCTCTATTGAAATGGGTTAATGCGCAGGCCCCGCACGGCGACCAGGCTTAGCTTGATCGGCAAAGGCTACCGATGTCCAATACGGGGTTCGGGACTTTGGCTGATCAAGGGCAACGCCTAGGGTCCCTCATGGCGCCGCGCATCAGCGACCTCGGGTGGAATCGGTGCTTGGGCCCTACCTCGTGCAAGCGGCCCACGACTGAACAAGCGCACAAAGCACGCGCCCGACCAAACCAGACCGCCAAGCGCAACTTCAATTTTCTTAGCCAAGGCGGCAACGAAATGCGCTACGTGATGAACGTATCAATTTGCGACATTGCGATGTGCAGCCTCATAAAACGGCAGAAACGCATTCAGCCTAGAAATCATGAATGTTCCCATGTTGGTGAAGGGTTCAACTTTTACAAGTGCCGCAAAACCGCAGAGTAACATGCCGATCCGACGGGTAACGGGGATGGCCAAATTCAAAAAAATCTAATGTTGACATGGGCTTGCGGTCATTGCCCACTCAAACGATCTGGCATATTGCATTCGCCAAAGTCGCCGCTGGTCTTCAGAATTGGGACTGCACGCTGCTTCAACCCCTCCCGGCACCCCGGCCATTCGCCGTCCCCGCGCTTTTTTGGCCGTGGCACCGGTGGTGTCGCGGGGTTTGCGCCCGGAGGGGCGGCGGCGCAATGCCGCGGGGGGGGGGCGGGGGGGGCGGGCA
>JANOXL010000393.1:0-5436 GCA_031418395.1 Rhodoferax sp.
C
Source organism: Rhodoferax sp. (assembly GCA_031418395.1). Taxonomy (GTDB): domain Bacteria; phylum Pseudomonadota; class Gammaproteobacteria; order Burkholderiales; family Burkholderiaceae_C; genus JANYCG01. The sequence continues at coordinate 2 of JANOXL010000393.1, forward strand.
CAAAAAATGCATCACGCCTACGCAGATGGTGTCACCATGTCGCGCTGGGGGGCCGAGAGTTACCAGGATTCGCCAGATGATTTGGAACTCACGCCGGTCTGGACCAAAGACCACACCCGCTCGGGCGCCAAGCGCAAAAAAGGCAACCAGGAACTGGCGATGTCGGTCTGGGCACAGGTCAGCGCCAATGGCAAACGCGCCTTTGGCGTGAGCCGCCTGATGGCCATGCTGGCATTGGAGGGCATGCGCCTCACCAAGAACGCCATCAGCCTGCCTTTCATGGCACCGCGCAACACGCCGCTGACCGGCATGGCATCGCCGGGTCGGCAACTGGCCACGGCTACCGTAACGATGCAGCGCATTTTGGCGCTAGGCAAAAAGACCCGCTCGACCGTGAACCACATTGCGCTCACATGCCTTGACGGTGCCCTGCACCGCTACCTGAAAGACGAAGGCATCACGCTGCAAAAGCCCATCACCATCCAGATGCCGGTGAACCTGCGTAAAGAAGGTGAAAAAGCCGCTGGCAACAAGATCGGCATCATTTTGGTGGATTTATCGGCCCCCACCGACGACCCCTACGTGCGCCTGCGCAACATCGGCTACAGCCTGCGCAATGTGCGCCAAATGATCGACAGCGTCGCCCCCGAAGCCATCGAGACCTACACCATCCTCACGGGCGTCTTCGGCCAGATCGCCGAGATGCTGAAGCTCAGCAAAACCCTTGCCCCGATGGGCAACACGACTGTGAGCAACGTGCCGGGTCCCAAGGAGCACCTTTACGTCAAAGGCGCACGCATTGAAGAGATGCACCCGGTGAGCACCCTGCCGCCGACCCACCTGCTGAATATCACCTTGTTCAGCTATGCCGGTTCGCTGAACTTCGGCCTGATCGCGTCAGATGCTTTGCCCAACCTGCAACGGCTGGGTGGGTATGTGGATGAGGCGTTTGATGAATTGGAGCGGTGTGTGGAGCAAATTGGGGGGTGAGGGGTTTTTGGACTCGCCGGACGGGGACAATTGGAGAGCGCGGCGGTGCAATGGATCGCCCTCAAACGCGACAAATGGTGTGGCTGGACACAACCCGTCACTTCCCCCGGACGATAAAGCGAATGCCTTCAAGCAAAAAGTTGTCCGTCCCCAGCTTGTCGCAAGCCGACGCGGCAGAGGTAAAGGACAAAATAAAAGTCTCTTCGCCTGCCGTGAACGATTGACCTTTGCTGGTGCCGGTACATAGGCCAAAGTCCTGCCTTGCTTCAATTACGGCGTCTTTGGCCGAACCTTTGAAGGATTCAAGCACCAGCACCTTGGCGATGCCGTCGGGCGTTGCTTCGATCACTCGCCCAATGACCGCGAGGCGGGCTTTTGACAGGGCGTCTTGCGCCGCTCTGAGTTTCTGTTCGGGCGAGAAACAGTCGCAGGCGGATGCGTTCGAGGATAAACCCAAGGTCAAAGCCAGCAGAAACGGGATCAAGCGTCGCATCTTGGCGCCGGATACAAACTGGATACTGCCCATTTCAACGCCCAAGAACCGCTCCCAAAGTCATTGCCCCAATTCATACAACGCCGACCCATCCCCGTTGTCTTTCGACAGCTTGATATTCGGGTGGCTCGGCAAATACCGCGCGGCGGCGCTGGCGCTTAGGAAGGTCAGCTTCACGCCGGGTACGGGCTGGATCTTCCAGTTGCCGTCTGCCGTGGGGTTGACTTGTTTGTTGGGAGAAAGCGTGTCAGCCAGCGTCAGGTATTCGATCAGGGCCTGGCGGTTTTCGTCGGGGGCGTCGAAGATGACTTTGTCGGCTTTAACCTCAGGGAAGTTGCCGCCACCGTAGGCGCGGTAGTTGTTGGTGGCAACGACAAATTTGGCGTCTTTGTCGATGGCTTTGCCGTCGAAGCGCAGGTTTTTCACGCGATTCGCGGCAGCGTTCGTCAGCGTGCCGTTCACGGCGTATTTGGCGGGCTGGGTCAAGTCCAGCTCGTAGGTCACACCGTCAATCGTGTCGAAATTGAACGAGGGGAAGGCGTTGTTCACCAAGCCCTGCTGCGCCGCGCCACCCGCGCCTGCGGGCACGATCTGGTTGAACTGCCCAGCTGACATCTCAATCCACTCCTGCACCTGCGCACCGGTGAGCAACACAGCCTTGACGGTGTTGGGGTAAATGTACAAATCCGCCACGTGTTTGATGGCCAAAGGCCCGGCCGGAATGTCGGTGTAATAGGCCCAGCCTTGGCGGCCACCGGATTTGAAGGGCGCCGCCGCCGAGAGCACGGGCAGTTTTTCATGCGGCGTGCCGACCAGCGCGCGCTTGACGTAAGCGATCTGCGCGTTGGAGACGATTTGCACCGAGGGGTCGTCTTCTACCAGCGCGAAGTAACTGTAGATCGGCGCTGCGCTGAAGGCGACTTTGTTGCGCACGTAGGCCAGTGTGCCCTCGTGCTCGGCACCCACGATGCCGGCCACCATCGGGTCGGCGTCAGCGACTGATTTTTTGGCCTCACGGTCGAAAATTGGGCGGATGGAGGCTTGGGCTGCAGCCACTTTCCACGCTCCCGAGTCGTTGTTCAGCGTCAGGTCGATCACGCCCAGGTGGTCGCCCCAGCGCCCGGGCATGACGGCTGGTACGCCGTTGATCGTGCCTTTTTCGACGTTGGCCTTGGGAAAGCTGGCAAAGGCCTTGGAGGGAAACTCGGCGTGCGAATGGCCAAACAAGATGGCGTCGATGCCGGCAATCTCCGCCAGCCCCGTTACGCCGTTTTCAGCCAAAGCCCCCAAAGCGCCGCGCTCCAGGCCGGAATGCGGAATCGCCACCACCAGTTGCGCCCCTTTGGCGCGCATTTCGGGCACGTACTTTTTGGCGACTTCCACCATGTCTTTGGCGATGACGCGGTCTTTCAAGTGCGTCCTGTTCCATTGCATGATTTGCGGCGGTACAAAACCGATCACGCCGATTTTGATGGCATGCCGCATGCCCTGGGCATCCACCAGTTGCCGATCCAGAATCACGTAAGGCGTGAACGCATGGGTTTCCTGGCCCGCAGGTTTGTTCTCATCCAGAAAAACATTGGCATTCACGTAGGGGAAATTCGCTGTAGCGATCGCCTGGCGCAAAAACGGTAAACCGAAATCGAACTCGTGGTTGCCCAGGTTCGCCGCGTCATAGCCGAGTTGATTCATAACCTTGAACGCCGGGTGTACCTGGCCGACTTTAAGCGGCTGCACCTTGGCCACAAAGTCGCCCAGTGGGTTGCCTTGCAGCAGGTCGCCGTTGTCGAACAGCAGGCTGTTGGGCACTTCAGCGCGCGCTTTTTTAATGAGCGTGACAGCCCGATCCAGCCCGAATTGATCCGTCGCCTTGTCCTGGTAGTAGTCGTAACTCAGCATGTTCATATGCAGGTCGGTGGTCTCCATCAAGCGCAGCTTGACTTCGGCGCTGAATGCCGTGAGGGTCGTGGACGACAACAGTGCAACCGTCAAAAACCGCAGTGCAGATGACTTGAGCATGGTGAAATTCCTTGTTTCGGCCGCGCGCGCCGCTTGCAAAATTCAGACCGTTTTCGGGCGATACAAAACGCCTGGCGCGTCTTTGAAATCGGCATCCTGCGTCAGCAAGTTGGCTTGGTGAAGCTGCGCGGTTTGCCTATTCAAGGCGTCGGCCATGGTTAGTTTGTAACGCACTGAGGCGTCGGTGGCAAGTTGAAGCTTGTCGATGTCCAGGTAAACCACCTATCCCGGGACACGGCGGGGATCGGGAGGCCGTCTCGGTGCCAATGCAGGGCATTAGTGCGGAAGTGCCCTCACTTAATCCAAAGCCGCACCGCATCCCAAGCCCGCCCTAAGAACCCAGCCTCTTCTACCGCCTCCAGCACCACCAGCGGCACTTCGGAGATCACGGTCTCACCGGCCATCACCTTGAGGGTGCCGAGTAGCTGGCCTTTGGTGAAGGGCGCGACGAGCGGGTCGTTGCGCACGACCTGGGTTTTGAGTTTGGCGGCAACGCCTGCGGGCACGGTGACGATGACGGGCTGGGTGCGGCCGAGTTTGACAGTGTTGCTTTTGCCCTTCCAAACTTGCGGCGAGACGACGGCCTGGTTGGCGTCGAAAAGTTTCACAGCTTCAAAGGCGGTGTAGCCCCAGTTGAGGAGTTTTTGCGATTCGTTGGCGCGGGCGTTTTCGCTGGTGGCGCCCAGCACCACGCTGAGCAAGCGGCGCGGCCCGGTGCCAGGCGCTATGGCAACTGGCAGGGCAACGCCGGAGGCGGCACTTGAAGCAGCGTTGCCTGGAGCGGCTGCCACTGGGGCGGTGCTGACCGCTTGGGCCGGGCCGAGCCCCGCGACCTCACGTTTCGCCGTGGCAATCAGGCAATAACCGGCGGCCTCGGTGTGGCCAGTTTTAAGGCCGTCGACCGTTGGGTCACGAAACAGCAGCAGGTTGCGGTTGTTGTCATTGGCAGCTGGGGTGCCTTCGTAGCGGTATTTTTTCAGCGCGTAATAGCCCACGTATTGCGGAAAATCCTGCAACAAACGCGTGGAGAGCAGGCTCAAATCGCGGGCCGTCGTGATGTGGCCGCTTTCCGTGAGGCCTTCGGGGTTTTTGTAACTCGTGCCCTTCATGCCCAGCACTTTGGTCTGCTCGTTCATGAGTTGCACAAAACGCTCGTACGTGCCGCCCACACCTTCGGCCAGGGCCACGGTGGCATCGTTGCCGCTTTGCACGATCATGCCTTTGATCAAGTCTTCTACCGGCACTTGCATCTTCGGGTCAATGAACATGCGGCTGCCGGGCATTTTCCAGGCGCGCTCGCTCACGGGCAGGGTTTGTTTCAAGTCGATTTTTTTGACCCGCAGCGCATCAAACACCAGGTAGGCCGTCATCAGTTTGGTGAGCGACGCGGGCTCCACCGGCATGTCAATGTCTTTCTGCGCCAGCAGTTGGCCCGAAGTGACATCGAGCAGCAAATACGATTTGGCGGCAATTTCGGGCGGCTGCGGGGCTTGCGCCAAGGCGCTGGTGGCGGCCAGGGGCAGCAGCCAGGCGGCGACTAAGAGAATCAGAAAGGCAGGCAGTTTCATTGGCAGTTTCAAATGAGGTCGGATAGGGGGTAGCGGTTTCGCTGGCAGCTCAAGAAGCAACCAACATTACTCGTTAATTATGAATTTTATATAGATTTTGGCTAAAATAAGCGACAATATTGATACTTATATTATAGCAATTTGTCTTTATTTAACGAGACCTATTATTCGAAATTACACTTAACAAAATAAATTGAAAATATATTATTAGCATTTAGCCGTGCAGGCGGTGCAGCTGGACTACAGCTTCATCCCCGAGCCAAATAAACGTCTAGACGCCCTGGGCGCTATCGCCCCACATGGGCCGGCAACACCAGACGCTCGACCACCTGCCCATTTTTCAGGTGCGATTCGACGATCTCGTC
>JANOXL010000394.1:0-3127 GCA_031418395.1 Rhodoferax sp.
GGCCCGGGATCAGCGCGGTGGAGATCACGATATCTGCCAGCGCCACGCGTTTGGCCACCTCGATTTGCTGGCGCGCCAGCCACGAGGGCGGCATGGGTTTGGCGTAACCGCCCACGCCGACCGCCGCTTCTTTTTCTTCCGGCGTGTCGTAGGAGACCTCAATGAACTTGCCGCCGAGCGACTCGATCTGCTCTTTCACACTGGGGCGCACGTCACTGGCCTCGATCACCGCGCCGAGCCGTTTGGCCGTCGCAATCGCCTGCAGGCCCGCCACGCCCACACCCAGGATGACCACACGCGCGGCCTTCACGGTGCCGGCTGCCGTCATCAGCATGGGGAAGAAACGCTGGTATTTGTCAGCGGCCATCATCACCGCTTTGTAGCCGGCGATGTTGGCCTGAGAGGAGAGCACGTCCATGCTCTGGGCGCGCGTGGTGCGCGGTGCGGCTTCAAGGGCGTAGGCAGTCAGGCCCGCGCTGGCGAGTTTTTGCAGGCCGGGCGCGTCAAATGGGTTGAGCATGCCGACAAGGGTGGTGCCAGGTTTCATCTGGGCGCATTCGGCGTCTGATGGGCTGCGTACTTTCAGCACCAAATCGCAGCCGAAGGCGCCTGGCGCGTTGGTGATCTCTCCACCAGCCGCCTCATAAGCCGCATCGGTCACGCTAGCGGTCAAGCCCGCGCCTGACTGGATTTTGAGCGTGTGGCCCAGGGCTTTGAGCTTTTTAACCGTTTCGGGCGTCGCCGCGACACGGGTTTCGCCCGCTGCAATTTCAGCAGGTATACCAATCAACATGGGGGACTCCTCAACGATTTGTGCGCTATTTTGCAACAGCTTACCCCAAATTCCCGCGCCTGCGCTATGGATAATTAGGCATGGACACCCAGCCAGCGCAGCCCCGATGGAAACCCAGCGTGACGGTGGCCGCCATTATTGAGCAAGGCGGCAGATTTTTGTTGGTCGAAGAGCAGACACCCGAGGGCCTGAAACTCAACAACCCGGCGGGCCACCTGGACCCCGGCGAGTCGCTGATGGCCGCCTGCGCGCGCGAAACGCTGGAGGAAACCACCCACCGCTTCACACTCACTGCGCTCGTGGGCATCTACATGTCGCGTATGCAACGAGCAAGTACGGGCGAAGACATCACCTACCTGCGCTTCGCGTTCTGCGGCGACTTGGGCGAAGCACAGGCAGGCGCGGCGCTGGACACCGGCATCGTGCGCACCCTGTGGATGACGCCGCAGGAAATCCGCGAATCCGCAGCGCGCCACCGCAGCCCGCTTTTGCTGCGCTGCATGGAGGATTACCTCGCAGGGCAACGCTTGCCGCTTGAGTTGCTTTATACCGATGCTTCCGCGTTGCTATAGTAATTATAGCTAACTATGACTATAACACGAGACCCAAGGCCCGATTTTCCAAAAAAAGTGTGTTTTCGACAAGGATTTTTGCTCTAATAAACCCATTTTGGGTACGATGGTTCAAAATCTCCGGGCTTCCAAGTTTTCGAACTCTTGAACTGATCAACCCTCGCTCACCATGAACCTGCAAGACTGGATTGGCCGCTCTGAAACTCTGGCCGACACCGCCACCGCCACGCCCTACGCGGCGCTCGCCGCCACACTCGATTGGCCGTCTGCCGACGCCAGCCAGCGCCCCGCGCCCGGCACCGTGTTGCCGTATCTGTGGCACTGGTTGTACTTTTTGCCCTTCGCCGCGCAGTCCGCAATTGGTGAAGACGGCCACCCGAAACGCGGCGGCTTCCTGCCGCCCGTGGCGCTGCCCCGGCGCATGTGGGCGGGCAGCGAGTTGGTGTTCCACGAGCCGCTTTTGGTGGGCGATGCGCTCAGCCGCACCTCGACTATTGAAGACGTGAAGGAGAAATCAGGCCGCACCGGCAGCCTGATCTTTGTGCGCGTGCGCCATGAAATCCGCCGCAATGGCTATGACAACGTGGCGCTGCAGGAGCACCACAACATCGTCTACCGCGCCGCGCCCGCGCCCAATGACGTAGCGCCGCCGCCCGTGGCTGCACCCGCTGCCTGCGCGTGGGAGCGCAGCATCGTGCCCGACGACGTGCTGCTGTTCCGTTACTCGGCCCTCACCTTCAACGGCCACCGCATCCACTATGACCGCCAGTACGTGACGCAGGTGGAAGGCTATCCCGGCCTGATCGTGCACGGCCCGCTGATCGCCACGCTGCTGATGGACCTACTGCGCCGCAACTTGCCTGATGCCCAAGTGTTGAAATTCGAATTCAAGGCCGTGCGGCCGACGTATGACATCCATCCTTTTTCAGTTCACGGCCAACCATCGGCAGACGGGAAAACCATTCGCCTGTGGGGACGGGATCATGACGGGTGGCTGACCATGGATGCAGTTGCCACACTGGCCTAAAGTCCACTCTTGTTGCCGTTCATGCTGAGCCTGTCGAAGCACCCTTCGACAAGCTCAGGGCGAACGGTATCTTGAACAAACCAATCGACAAACCATCATGCCCGCCTCCATCATCGACAGCAAAATCTTCGGCGACATCTTCAGCGATGCGGCCATGCGCCAAGTCTGGTCCGATGAAAACCGCACCGCCAAATACCTCGACATCGAACGTGCCTTGGCCAAAGTGCAAGGCGAGCTAGGCATCATCCCGCAACACGCTGCGGACGAGATCGTCAAGAACTGCAATCTGGAGCAGATTGACTGGGCCAAACTGAAAGCCAAAACCGAGGCCATCGGTTATCCCATCATCGCGGTGGTGAATCAGATCAACGCCGCCTGCAAAGACGGCCTGGGTGAATATTGCCACTGGGGCGCGACCACGCAAGACATCACCGACACAGCCGCCGTACTGCAAATCCGCGAAGGCCTAGCGTTGATTGAGACGGATTTGAAAGACATCTCCACCGCGTTGGCCAAGCTGGCCAAAGACCACCGCGACACCCCCATCATTGGCCGCAGCAATTTGCAGCAGGCCACACCCATCACCTTTGGCTACAAAATGGCCAGCATCCTGGCGGGCATCGAGCGCCACCGTGAACGCCTCGCGCAATTGAAGCCGCGCGTGTTGGTGGGCGAATTCGGTGGTGCGTCGGGCACCTTGTCGTCATTGGAAAAAGGCGCGATGGAAACCCAGGC
>JANOXL010000395.1:0-2137 GCA_031418395.1 Rhodoferax sp.
GACTGGGACACCACCTTGCTGCCCGACGACATCACCTTGCCTCTACTGTGGGGCGGGTTGATCGCCAGCGCCTTGCACATCACGCCTGTGCCGCTTTCGACAGCGCTATGGGGCGCTATCGCGGGATACTTGTCTTTATGGCTGGTGTATTGGGCATTCAAACTCGCGACGGGAAAAGAAGGCATGGGCTATGGCGACTTCAAGCTGTTCGCCGCGCTGGGGGCCTGGTTTGGCTGGGCAGCGCTGATTCCCATCATTTTGATGGCGTCGATCATCGGCGCGTTTGTGGGCATCGCTTTGAAGTTCGGCCCTGGCCTGCGCGAAGGCGGCTATGTGCCTTTTGGGCCATTTTTGGCAGGAGCCGGCTTAACCGCTCTGATTTTTAGCCCAGGGGCGATGCTTCGGGCGATTGGTCTGTAGCCGTGGCCGATACCTTGTCCGGTGCATTGCCGAATGTTGTTCCGCGTTTTGTGCCAAATACGATGCGTTTAGGTCTGACAGGGGGCATCGGCAGCGGCAAAAGTACGGTCGCTCACATGCTGGCCAACTTGGGCGCCGCCCTGATCGATGCGGACGCCATTTCCCGCAACATGACAGCCCCTGGCGGCGCGGCCATCCCCGGCGTCGCCAAAGAATTTGGCGCGGCCTTTGTGGGCACGGATGGCGCGTTGGATCGTGACCAAATGCGCCGTCTGGTGTATGCCGACCCGGCAGCGCGTAAACGCCTGGAGGCCATCCTGCACCCGCTGATTGGCCAGGAAATCGGCCGACAAACCGATGCCGCAAAACAGATCGGTGCGCACTGCATCGTGTTTGATATTCCGCTTTTGGTCGAATCCACCCGCTGGCGGCCCATGCTGGACCAAGTCCTGGTGATTGACTGCAAGCCACAGACGCAGATTCAACGCGTCGTAGCGCGCAGTGGCTTCACAGAGGACGCGGTTGAAAAAATCATCGCCATACAAGCTCCGCGCACTTTGCGGCTCTGTGCCGCAGACCTGGTAATCTGCAACGAGCAAGTGAGTTTGCTTGAGCTCGCGGCCGAAGTCGCGCAGTTATGGCAACTGATGGGGCTATCATCCCGGGCAAGCGAAGCCATCCTCATGCCCACGTGATCCTTTACGAATACCCCTTCAACGAGCGCATCCGCACCTATTTGCGGCTGGAGCACTTATGCCGACGCCTGACTGAGCTTGCGTCACGGGAATCGGCGCTGGACCATCATTTCGCGTTGACTACGATCTTCGAAATCATGGATGTGGGCGCTCGGGCTGACCTGAAATCCGATGTACTCAAGGACCTTGAAAAACAGAAACAAGCGCTCAACGCGTATCGTGGCAATCCGAATATTTCTGAATCCGCGCTGGATCAGGTAATTTCCCAAATCGATCAAAATTTTGCCGCCTTGAACCATTTGCCCGGCAAAGTTGGCCAGTCACTCACTGAGAATGACTGGTTAATGAGCATTCGCAGTCGGGTCGGCATACCCGGTGGCACCTGTGAATTTGACCTGCCCGCCTATTACGCCTGGCAGCAAGGCGATGCGGGGCGACGGCACCGTGACCTGGCCCAATGGACCGCCAAAATCGCCCCGTTGGCTGATTCCGTGCAGATGCTGCTCAACCTGCTGCGCGACTCAGGCGGCGCTCAAAAAGTGATGACCAGCGCAGGACAGTACCAGCAAAACCTGCCGCAAGGCCGCACCTTTCAGCTTTTGCGCCTCGCGCTGGATCCAGCGTTGGGCCTCTTCCCCGAGATCAGCGGCAATCGCCTGATGGTATCGATCCGCCTTATGCGCCACGCCGAAGACGACCGCCTGCATCTTGACAGCGGCGATAGTGCCTTCGAACTCACGCTCTGTTCTTGATTCCGTTTCCAAATCATCCGTGAACGGTGTTGTACCTCCTAGCCGTGCTGGAGCACTGTCTTCGTCGGTACGCCTAGTTCACGAATGATTTGGAAATGGAATGACGACCTTTGGAGGATGTGATGACCGCAGCTTCATCCGCAATGACGCCCAAAATCGTGCCTTGCCCCGGCTGCGGTGGTGACAGCGTTTACGGTCCACAAAACGCCTACCGGCCGTTTTGCAGCGAACGCTGCAAACAGATTGACCTGGGCGCGTGGGCCAACGAAG
>JANOXL010000396.1:0-11618 GCA_031418395.1 Rhodoferax sp.
GGTCAAACTCACCCAGTTGCTGGCCCAGCGCCTGCGCAATACGAGTAATCAGGTGGTGAAGCTGGTGCAGGCGCAAGCCAAAGCTGCTTGATCGTCAGCTTCGGAAAAATAAAATCAGTAAATATTGCCAAAATATCTTTAGTAACGATATTCGCCATTAGGTCTCGAATTTATTAAGATATGTGCTATTAATTTTAGATAAATACTGGCATTATTATCATCAAAAGTAGCATTTAAATCTAATTAGTTCGCGACAATATTGGAAACAACTTCACCAGCCCGTCCGACATCACCTCCACCGCCAGCGCGGCCAAAATCAGGCCCATCAGGCGGGTCATGACGTTGATGCCGGTTTTACCCAGGCCGCGCGCGATGGGTTGGGCGGCGGCGAAACACAACACAGTCGCCAGGGCGACGACCAGGCCGTAACCGATCAAGGTGGCCATCTGCAACACATCTTTGGCTTTTTCGGCATAAATCACCACGGTGGACATGGTGGCCGGGCCGGTCAAGAGCGGGATGGTCAGCGGCACCACGGCGATGCTGGCGTTTTCAGCCGATCGCTCGGCAGTTTCCTTGATCTCCGTGGCGTTGGAGCGGCTTTCAGCGGGTTGCGCGTTGAGCATCGAGAGCGACGAGGTTAATAAAAGCATGCCCCCGCCCACCTGAAAACTCGCCAGCGAGATGCCGAAAAAATCCAGGATATGCAGGCCCGCCAGGGCGCTGATGGCAATCACCAAAAACGCACTGAACGAGGAGATGAAAATCGTGCGCCGCCGCTGCGCTGCGCTGAAGCCCTGCGTGTAGTGGATGAAAAACGGCACGATGGCCAGCGGGTTCACCACGGCCAGAAGGGTAATCAGCGGTTTGTAATCCATTTGGGTGTCCTGTAAATCCAATTGTCGGGCGCATTGCTGCGTTAAAAATCCTCGCCATACGGGTGTATGGCTGCGGTTTTTGCCTTGCACTGCATCCCGAAAATTGAATTTTCAGGATATCCAAACCATTTGACGCCAATTGCCAGCGTCAACTTGCTGTCAATGGCGTTCTGGCTCCTATCTACCGCCCGCCACATCGATAAACGCGCCGGTGCAATAACTCGACGCGTCCGTCATCAGCCACACAATGGCCTCGGCCACTTCGGCGGCGCTGCCGGGGCGTTGCATGGGCACCAAGGGCGCGAGTTGACGGGCGCGGTCGGGCTGACCGCCGCTGGCGTGAATCTCGGTGTCGATGATGCCGGGGCGCACCGCATTGACGCGAATACGCTCGGTGGCGAGTTCTTTCGCCAGGCCCGTCGTGAAGGTGTCAATGGCGCCCTTGCTGGCGGCGTAGTCAGCGTATTGACCGCCTCCGCCCAGCCGTGCCGCCGCACTGGAGAGGTTGACGATGACGCCGCCCGCGCCGCCGTGTTTCGTGCTCATGCGCAGCACCGCCTCGCGCGCACACAGAAAGCTGCCCACGATGTTGATGTCAAACATGCGCTTCAATCGCGCCGCGCTCATGGCCTCAACGCGCGAGGCGATGTCCACCACTCCAGCGTTGTTGACCAGCGCCGTCAAGCGGCCAAGTTGCGCGTCTACCGTGTTGAACATGCGCAGAATATCGGCTTCAAGTGCCACATCGCCCTGTACGGCAATGGCTTTGCCGCCGCCCGCGTTAATTTGCGCGACGACTGCATGGGCGGCTGCGGCGTTGGCGGCGTAGTTCACCGCTACGGCAAAACCGCGCTTTGCGGCAAGCAGACAAGTGGCTGCGCCAATACCCCGCGAGCCACCGGTGACAAGGGCGATGGGTGTCGAATGCATGGTTGAAATGAGACCTTTGCGGGCGGTTGAAAACACGGTTGAAATCAGGGCTGAGCTGGCAGCGGGCGCGAAAACCAGATCAAAATGCAGGCAGCATGCGATGATATTAGTCTAGGCTGGCCTGTGCTGAATCGATTCATCAACGTTTTCAGCCTGCTTCAAAACGTGCTAGCCCGCTCAAAACAACCCCTATTGACCTGTTTTTACCCAAGGAAGCCTTGTGAATTTCACCACTGACCTGACCTCCAAAGACGGTTTTACGCTGCCCGCCTATGTGGCCGTGCCAGACCGTAAACCCAAAGGCGCCATTGTTGTACTGCAGGAGATTTTTGGCGTGAATTCACACATCCGCAATGTCGTGGATGGCTTTGCGGCGGCGGGTTACCTGGCTGTAGCACCCGCTACTTTTCACCGCATCAAACAGGGTGTGGAGCTGGGCTACACGGCTGAGGATATGGGTGCAGGCGTGGCGCTCAAAACAGGCATCGAGGGCCTGCAGGGCCCGAGCGACAACGCCTTGTCGCCTTTGGTGATGTATGACATTCAAGCGGCGGTGAATTACGCCGCAACCGCCGGGAAGATGGCCACCATGGACACCGCCATGGTCAGCGCCGCGGCTGGCAAAGGCAGCAACGTCGGCGTGGTGGGCTATTGCTGGGGTGGCCTTTTGACCTGGCGCGCCGCTTGCATGCTGGAAGGTGTAGCCGCCGCTGTGCCGTATTACGGTGGCGGCATGACGGTCGGCGCCGAAGCCACCCGCACACCCAAATGTCCCGTGATGTGCCATTTTGGCGACCAGGACAAACACATCACCTTGCCGTCGGTGCAGGCCTTCAAAGTGGCCCAAAAAGCTGCGAAAAACGACGTCGAAGTGAACATTTACGCGGCTGACCACGGCTTCAACTGCGACCAGCGCGGCTCCTACAACGCAGCTGCCGCCGAGCTGGCATTGGAGCGAACGCTGAGCTTTTTCAGCAATTACCTGCGGTGAAGGCAGGGCGCCGTCACAAATGCGCTGAAAATGGCACGGCCTAGGTCAAAACACGGTAGGTTTTAGCGCACAAAACAGTGTCGCTCTGTGGCAAAAAACATTCAAATAAATATTTATATTGTACTTGTAGGTTATTTTTATGCAACTAGGTCTCGTAAATAAAGCACTAATTGCTATAGTTTTTGGTGTAGTTTTTGGTGCGTTTAGCGGCAATTTATGGGCCGCAGATTACAATGGCCCGCTGTTTGATGCTCACCTGCATTACAACGACGAAGCCTTTGGCGGCAACAACACGGGGCCGCACCCGATCAGCGACATCCTCAAACGCCTGCAACGCAACGGCGTCAAAGCCGCTCTGGCCAACTCGCGGCCCAATGACGGCACCAAGGCCCTGGCGCTTGAAAAATCCAAAGGCGCGGCGGGCGATTTGCAGATCGTGCCCTTTATCCGCCTGTACCGCAACCGCGCTGATTACGACAGCTGGTTTCGCGACGAGAGCATTTACGACATGGTGCAGGCCGAGTTCGCCAAAGGCACTGCCTCCGGGCCGTACAAAGGCATCGGCGAATTCCACCTCTACGCCAGTGAAAACGCCAACGGCCCGGTGGCCAAAAAACTCATGGCCTTCGCCGAGGCGAACAACCTTGCCGTGCTGGCCCACGTGGACGATGCTGCGATTGATTTGCTGATGGCCAACGCGCCCTCTAAAGGGCAAAAGCTCAAACTGATCTGGGCGCACACGAGCATCGGTGGCGCGCCTGCAGCGCGGATTGACGAGCTGTTTGGCAAATATCCGCTCCTGCACGGCGAGTTGTCGTACCGACCTGGGCTGACGTGTGAGGGAGGTAGGCGCGCCGCCGGGCCGCCCCAAGGCGGGCGCGCCCCCTCGGGGGGCAGCGAGCCAGACGCAGTCGGCGAGCGTGGGGGCCCCTACCTTTGTCCCGAATGGCGCGCCCTGATGCTCAAATACCCCAACCGTTTCCTGATCGGCTCCGACACGTGGGTCAACCAGCGCTGGCAGTATTACGATGATTTGATGAAGGGCTACCGCACCTGGCTCGGTGATTTGCCACCCGACGTCGCCCGCAAAATCGGCTGGGGCAATGGCGCGGCGCTGTTTGGCCTGAAGTAGAAAGTGTTGAATATTTCAGAAATTCAATTCGCGGGATGCAGTGCAAGGCGCAAACCGCAGACATACGCCTGTATGGCGAGGATTTGCAACGCGGCAATGCGCCCGCCAATTGGATTTATGAAATGATTCAACTGCACTACTACCCCAGCAACGCCTCCATGATCCCGCACATCGTGCTCGAAGAGCTCGGCGTGCCGTTTGAGCTGACGCTGGTCGACCGCAGCCAAAATCTGCACAAAAGCGCCGACTACCTCAAGCTCAACCCCAACGGCAAAATCCCTACGCTGGTGCAGACCACACCCGGCCAGCCCGACCTGGTGCTTTACGAAAGCGCCGCCATCTGCCTGCACCTGAGCGACACCCACCCCAAGGCGGCCCTGATACCGCCCGTGGGCAGCGCCGCCCGTGCGCAAGCCTACAAATGGCTGCTGTGGCTGTCGAACACCTTCCAGCCCGACATCATGATGTATTACTACCCCGAGCGGTATGTCACGGCAACCGACCCCCAAGTCGTCAAAGGCGTGTCTGAACAAGCCCAGGCGCGCCTCGTGGGCCACCTGGAGCAGTTAGACGACGAGCTGGCCCGTGTCAAAACCCGCAGCAAAGCCACTGACGATGTGGACGATGCCGACGGCTGGTTTCTGGGCAGTCGTTACTCCGTGCTGGACGCTTACGTTTTCACCTTGTGCCGCTGGACACGCGGCTTCAGTAGCCAGCCCGCGCGCAGTTTCGAACACCTCGGGCCGTATTTGCAACGCATGTTGGCTCGCCCGGCAGTGCAACGCGTGATCGCCACGGAGAAGTTGCCGCTGCCGCTGGTTTGAATCTGCCCTCGGGTCGTATTTGTCGGAGTTTTTTTATCGCCGCTGTTGAAATAACCGGCTGGTGTTTCTGGTTGCTGGCGGGATCAGGCCGACGGGGCGTTCAGCTACGCGGCTGTCACCCGCCGCGAAAAATGCTCACCCAAGTAGCAGGCGCACGGCGCGCGTCTCCTTCTTTATGCCGCTACGCCGAACGCCCCATCGACCTGATCCTGTTTGGAGTGCGAGTGATCAAACATTGAAGGCTAAAACAAAATGCTATGGAGCCGAAGATCGCTGAGGCAGATATTCTTACAGTTTTTCGAATCTGAATCGCTATTATTTGTATAGCTTGATACAAAATAAACATGTGCCCTGAGTGCCTATTTTCCTTCAAACTTGGTGCCAAGCAGTCAAGTCTCGTTCGATAAACCCCATTTTGGGTTTTAACAGATGGAGCAATTACAAATGACAAGCCCAAAGCCAGCTCGGCTTGCGCACAACTCCAGTAGGGACGAATCACGCCCATGCACCTGTGGTTCTTGACTCAGATCCAATACCAAACCAGCTCCCACACTTAATCCACCAGCCAAACCGATTTGAACGGCGCGCCAAAAGGATTTTTCCTGCAGAGTTTCATGGTCTCCGTTGCATCTGCATTTGAATGCAGTAAAACCCAGAAACCAAATCGGAATCAATGTTTTATGATGCGCCGCACGACCCTGTGCGCATGCAAGACTTTTGGTCAACGGCAGGTTTTCCGGTATCCATTACGTCAGGCCTCAAATGCCATCAGACCTCGCTTCCTTCCTGTATGGCACCCTTGGTGGTTCCGTGGCTGCTATTGCGGGGGTCAAACTACTTGGTGAGTGGTTCGTCCAGCATCGGCTCGCGAAAGCAATTAAAGACCACGAAGCACGTCTCGCGGAGAAGGCAGACGTACTCAAGACCCAACTTTCGATCTACGCTCACGAGCAAAACACTGCCGTCGCGCGAGTAGATTCACAAAGAGCCAAGTCTCTGCACGCCATCTATGCCACGATTCGAGCTTGGTCAACGCCGGTGACCACGCTCGTAGCTGGCTCGCCGCTCCGAAATGTCGACGATAACAAGCATCTGGATCTGTACTTCAAGCTGTGCGAGGAGGCACACAGCGCTGCGGCTTCTCTATTCGCGGCCCTCGCCAATAATGCGATCTATGTTGACTCTGATCTGTATGCGGAACTGTCGGATCTCACAAGTATTTGCGGGCTATCTGTTGCTGAAGTTCTTGTTCCAATGCGACAAGGTAAGGCTGAGGGTTGGCCATCCTCGCAGATCTATGCAGAAACTGAGCGCCAGCGTCTTGTCTTCGTCGAGACATACAAGTCCAAAATCCAACCCATGCTTCAAAGTGTCACAGCGCGCTTTCGCGAAGTCCTTGGCGTGCAGCGGGCTTGAGGCCTAACCGCTTAAAGGGACTTCTGATTTATTCGAAAGCGGAATTCCTGCATTTTGGTGATTTGCAGCTGCGATCAAACTCGGAACAGAATCCACATCGACAGGACTCAAATCGGTTCCCGTGGTAGTTGCCAAGTGAACGCCGCAATGGGCTGCCGGGTTTTCCTGCCGCGTTGAGCGCATCGCCAACCCGATTCTTGAATAAGTGCGGTTGTTCAACCGTTGTACAAGAACCACCTCCATCGTCGGTGGGGCCGGGGTGGGTGGCGCAGCGAAATCAAGGAGGAGATGGCGGCCCTAGGCCGCCTCGGGGGACATTCGCGTAGCTACCCGCCCCGGTCGCACCGGCGCGCCACAGTCGACTTGCCTGCCCCGTCTTTTGGTG
The DNA here is from genome assembly GCA_031418395.1 of Rhodoferax sp. Lineage (GTDB taxonomy): Bacteria > Pseudomonadota > Gammaproteobacteria > Burkholderiales > Burkholderiaceae_C > JANYCG01. The sequence goes on from JANOXL010000396.1 coordinate 6,557, forward strand.
CTCAATGAAGCGTGTAACCGAGGCTAATCGGAGTGGGTCACATCCAAAGGCCTCAAAACTACCGCCCCGAACCTGAGCTTCGCGCCAAATACCGCTTGCGCCAAAAGAACATCGAGGTCGACAAGGCGATCACCACCATCGCGCCGAAGATCCACCAGAACGCGCCTTTTTGGTGGACCAGGGGCATGAATTCAAAGTTCATGCCAAAGAAGCCGGTAATCAGGTTCAGCGGCAGGAAGATCGCGGTCAGCACGGTGAGCGTGCGCATGATGTCGTTGGTGCGGCTGCCTTGCACGCTGAAGTGGATTTGAACGGCGGTTTCGGCGCTTTGCTCCAGGCGGCGCACATGGTGGACGACGCGTTCGATGTGCTCCAGCACGTCGCGGCTGCGCACATGCAGCAGTTCACGTTCCCGCTCGGCCGCCAGACCCTCGGGTTCGGGCCAGGTTTTGAGCGCTTCGATCCAGTCTTGAATCGCGCTGCGTTGGTCTTCGCAGACTTCGTCCAGGTAATGCAGGCTGCGCCGTGCCTCCAGGAGTGAGCGCCAATTGTTGAAGCGGGTGTGCGGGTTGATGAGTTCGCCCTCCCAGTGGTCCAGCTGGTGCGTCAGCTCACGACGCAATTCGAGAAAACGATCGACCATTTGGTTGATTACCCGCAGCATCAGATCGGCTGGGCTGGTCGGCAGGCGCGCACCGGCCGCCCGCGAGGCGCTGGACGACGATGCCAGCAGTTTGGCGGCATAGGTCTCCCGCACCGCGCAGTCCACCGGATGGACGGTGATCAGCACGCGGTCGAGCACGGCAAAACCTACCGGGCTGGTATCGATGCGTTTGAGCACCGGTGGGCCACCGCGCGCCTGAATGGGCGCGGGGTCGTCTAAAGGTGGTTTGTCTGACGACCCCGCCGCCAGCCTGCGAAACACCAACAAGTCGTAGTCCGAGGTGAAGTCGTAGTGGGAGGGCAGGTGGTTGTTGATCAGGTCGGCGACGTGCAAATCCACCAACTGGTGGCCACAGAGAGTCTGCAAACTGGCCTGGATAGACGCCTGCTCCACTTCAAACTCACGCCGTCCGCTGGAAATCCATAAAAATCCCTGCTCTGGCAACGCCACCGGTAACTCCGCGCTTTCAGCGACGCCCCCGGCGCTGACGGTGAAGACTCGCATCTACTTCAACAAGCGCGCCGCATCCCGCGCGAAATAGGTCAACACGCCGTCTGCCCCGGCGCGTTTAAACGCCAGGAGACTCTCCATCATCACCGCGTCGTGGTCCAGCCAGCCATTTTGCGCCGCGGCTTTGAGCATGGCGTATTCGCCGCTGACCTGGTAGGCGAAGGTCGGCACGCGGAACTCGTCCTTGACACGGCGCACAATGTCCAAATAGGGCATGCCGGGTTTGACCATCACCATGTCAGCGCCCTCGGCGATGTCGATGGCCACCTCACGCAAGGCCTCGTCGCTGTTGCCGTGGTCCATCTGGTAAACCTTTTTATTGGCTTTTCCGAGGTTGCCAGCGGAGCCGACCGCATCGCGAAACGGCCCATAAAACGCGCTGGCATATTTGGCGGAGTAGGCCATGATGCGCGTATGAATATGCCCTTTGGCCTCCAGCGCCTGGCGGATCGCCCCGATACGGCCATCCATCATGTCGCTCGGGGCCACAATGTCGACGCCCGCTGCGGCTTGTGTGAGCGCCTGCTTCACAAGGATATTGACGGTCTCGTCGTTGAGGATGTAATTGTTTTCACTGGGGCGCGGGTCGAGTAAGCCGTCCTGGCCGTGGCTGGTGTACGGGTCAAGCGCCACGTCGGTCATGATGCCGAGTTCGGGGAAGCGCTTTTTAAGTTCCTTGACGACGCGTGGGATGAGGCCTTTGCCGTTGGTTGCCTCTTTGCCGTCGGGCGTTTTGAGTGACTGCTCGATCACCGGGAACAGCGCCATCACCGGGATGCCCAGCGCCACACACTCTTCGGCCACCGGCAGCAGAAAGTCCAGGCTCAGCCGCTCGACGCCTGGCATAGAGGCCACTGGCTGGCGCTGCTTTTTGCCCTCGACCACAAACACCGGGTAGATCAGGTCATGCACCGTGAGCACGTTTTCGCGCACCAAGTTGCGTGTGAAAGCGTCCCGGCGCAATCGGCGCGGGCGCGCCATGGGAAAAGGGGCAGGGGTGGCAAAAGGCGTCATGGTTCAAATACGGGTTGGCAGGGGAGTCAGCAAACAAGGGCGCGGAAAATGGCGCCGATAAGGTGGCGAACAAGGTGGCGAGCAAGTGGGTGAATCTTTGCGGGCAAGCGTAACCCGTCCAGGGTGAAAGCGTCAATTATTGTCGCTTCAATGACAAATAGTTGACCCGACGGCTTGAAACATACACCAATGTTTGCTAAATTTGCGCCGGGTGGTTCGCCACCCCCCGCTTTTCCTCCCTGAGCGGGGCCTTGATGTGTGACAGCAAATAGGCTTACCACCCCGGCTTCGTGCCGGGGTTTTTTTTGAGCAATTGGGGTCAGATCACAATATTTCTGCGAAGCACCCGCAGGGGGGCGGTAGCCGCGAAATTTTGTGCTCTGACCCCAATTTTGCGTCTCTGCTGCCAAGCAAACGCCATAATCCGCAACATGCTCTGGGTCAAATCTTTCCACATCCTGTTTGTCGCCAGCTGGTTCGCCGGGTTGTTCTACTTGCCGCGCATTTTTGTCAATCTGGCACAGGTGCCCGAGGGCTCGGTGGCGGAGCGTGAGCGCCTGTTGTTGATGGCGGCCAAGCTGTATCGGTTCATGGGGCCGTTGGCTCTGTTGACGATTGTTTTTGGCCTGTGGTTGTGGCTGGGTTACGGCATTGGCAAGGGGCCAGGGCAGTATTGGTTACACGCCAAACTCTTTGTGGTGTTTTTGATTGGTGGCTACCACTCGGCCTGTGGCAGCTTGTTGAAAAAATTCCAGTCAGGTACAAACCAGCGCTCCCACACCTGGTACCGCTGGTTCAACGAAGTGCCCGTGCTGCTCTTGTTGTTTGCTGTGATCTTGGTGGTGGTCAAACCTTTTTGACCAGCACTCGTTGCCGTGCATAAAACCTCCGCCTGGCCACTCTCCCTCTTGTATGCGGGCCTGATCGTCTGGGCCAGTCTTTACCCGTTTGGCGAGTGGCGCGACCAGGGCGCGGACCTGTTGGCCTACTTGTGGCAGCCCCTGCCCAAGTATTGGACCGGGTTTGACGTTGGGGTGAACATTCTGGGGTACGCGCCTTTTGGGTTTTTGCTGTGTTTAAGCCTGCTGCGCACGGGTCGCGCCCGGCACGCGGTGCTGGTGGCCACACTGGCGGGCGTGTTGATGTCGTTTTCGATGGAGACCTTGCAGGGCTTGTTGAGCACACGTGTGTCGTCGAATCTGGATTTCGGACTCAATGTCGTGGGGGCCTGCCTGGGTGCTGTAGTCGCCAAGGCGCTTGAACGCGCTGGGGTGCTGGTGCATTGGAGCCGTTTTCGGGCGCAGTGGTTTGAGCCCCAGGCGCGTTATGGTCTGGTATTGCTGGTGCTGTGGCCGTTTGCGCTTCTGTTCCCGGCGGCCGTTCCGTTTGGCGTGGGCCAGGTGCTCGAGCGGCTCGAAGGCGTGATCGCCGAGGCGCTGGAAGACACACCTTTTCTGGGCTGGCTGCCGGTGCGGGACCAGGAGCTGCGCGCGCTGGTGCCCGGTACCGAGGTGTTGTGCGTTTTTTTGGGTGTCTTGATTCCGTGTTTGCTGGCGTTTTGCATCGTCAGAACTCGGCCACAGCGCGCGCTGAGTGTGATCTGGGCGCTACTGACGGGCGTGGGGGTCACTGCACTGTCGGGTGCCCTGAGTTTTGGCCCGCAACATGCCTGGGACTGGCTGGGCCTGCCCGCCAAGGTGGGCCTGGGCGCAGCGGTGGCACTGGCGGCGCTCTTGGTCTTGGTGCCGCGCCGGGTGAACGCCGCGTTAGCGCTCCTGGCGCTCGGTATTTTCCTGGCGGTCGTGAATCAAGTGCCGATCAACCCGTATTTTGCGCAAACCCTGCACACCTGGGAGCAGGGGCAATTCATTCGTTTTAATGGCCTGGCGCAGTGGCTGGGCTGGTTGTGGCCTTTTGCGGTGCTACTGTATTTGGTGACCTTGGTCAGTTCAGCGCGGGGGAAAGGGTAGGCTCCTAAAATAGGGCATGCACACCACAGAACACGCTACCCCACACGCCGCGGCGACTGCCACCGCCAGTGCTACAGATCTTGCCGGCGTAACCGCCCCAGTTGACGCCAATTCGGCCACTACGCCGGACGCTGTGGCTCCCGGCTACTACCAGCGGCACATCTTTTTCTGCCTGAACCAGCGCAAAAACGGTGAAGACTGCTGCGCCGACCATCGCGCGCAGGCCGGTTTTGACCGCTGCAAATCCCAAGCCAAAGCCGCTGGCCTGATGGGCGCAGGCAAGGTGCGGGTGAACAAAGCCGGTTGCCTGGACCGCTGCGCCGGTGGCCCGGTCGCGGTGGTCTACCCTGAAGCCGTGTGGTACAGCTACGTGGATGAACACGACATTGACGAGATCGTCGAATCGCACCTGAAAAATGGGCAGGTGGTCGAGCGTCTGGTGTTGCCGGCCCATGTGGGGCGATAGCGCCCAGGGCGTCTAGACGTTGATTTGTTTCGGGGATGAAGCTGTAGTCCAGCTGCACCGCCTGCACGGCTAAATGCTAAAAATATATTTTCACTTTATCATACTAAGCTCTATTTTGAATAATAGGTCAGGTTAAATAAAGGCAATATGCTATAATATAAGTAGCTATTTTGGCACTTATTTTAGTCCAAAATATAAATAAAATTATTAATGAACGACCAATACTAGTTGCTTCTTGAGTTGCCAGCGAAACCGCTATCCCCTATCCGACGTCATTTGAAACTGCCAATGAAACTGCCTGCCTTTCTGATCCACCTAGTCGCCGCCTGGCTGCTCCCCCTGGCCGCCACCAGCGCCTTGGCGCAAGCCCCGCAGCCGCCCGAAATTGCCGCCAAATCGTATTTGCTGCTCGATGTCACTTCGGGCCAACTGCTGGCG
>JANOXL010000397.1:0-1887 GCA_031418395.1 Rhodoferax sp.
TAAAACGCGGCGTGGCCGATGGATATCAGCCCGGCGCACCCGGTCAAATAGTTGAGCGATAAAGCGCCCAGCATGGCGATCAGCATCAGGTTGACCTGGGACAGACCGAGATTGAGCAACTGCATGTTGGACAGGCGGTAACCAAAAATGGCACGGTCTGTCAACAAAACGGGTAAATAACACAGCAAGGCGGCTGCGGCGATGAGCCAAAACCAGCGCAAGGACTTGCCCCGCGGCGGGCCTTCAATGGCAGGCGCGGGGGTGGATGCAGTGCTTGTCATGAGAGTAGGTGGTAGTTCAGGTCCGCGACGCGCTGTCGCCTTAGACGCGCCCGAGTTCGCGCTGTCCGAAGAGACCCCAAGGGCGAACCATCAAGATCAGCATCAACAAAACATAGATCAAAATGTCGCTGGACTTGGGCGAAATGTAGGTGGCTGCAAATTGCTCGATGAGGCCCACCAGTAGTCCGCCAATAATCGCGCCGGGAATACTTTGCATGCCGCCAATCACCACAGCCGGCAAAGCCAGCAGACCAATGCTTTCGAGCTCAGTCGAAACAATTTGGAGTTGACCCAAAAACAGACCACCGATGCCTGCCAATACGCTGCCGATGGCCCATGCCAAGCGGTTCATCACGTTGACATTGACGCCCGAGACAACCGCGGCCTCGTGGTTGTCGGCGGTGGCGCGCATCAAGAGGCCCACTGAAGTAAATCGGAAGAAAGCAAAGAATCCGGCCATGCAGGCCCAGCTCACCAAAGCCGCAATCAGATGCAGCTGAGAAATCCGGACTCCGCCGATCAGGAAAATCCCGGCAGGAAGTGGCGTGACCAGTGTGCGGCCTTGAGGTCCGTAGCTGATCTCCACCACGGCGCGAAGGACGATCGAGAGTGCGATGGTCAGCATGATCACCGACAACATCGGTCGGCCCGCCAAGGGCTGGATCAACAACACGTGAATCACGACTCCCAAAATCGCGCAACTGGCGATGATGGCCGCAATGGCCAGGGGAAAGGGCAAGCTTAAAAGAGTGATCGCCGTGACGGCGAAAAACGCGCCACATACAACAAACATGCCCTGCGCGAAATTGAACACGTCGGTGGCTTTGTAAACCACCGCGAATCCGAGGGCCACCAATCCATAGATGCTGCCCAAGGCCAAACCGCTGAACAGTACTTGGGCAAACATCTTGAACCTTTGTTGAAGTTTGGATTGCAGTGAAGGTGTAGCGCTAGCGACGCAGGTCGTGAAGTTACTTGGTGTACTTCAGGTAATCGGCGAACTCACCATAGGGCTTGTACTTCTTGGCAGCGAAGTCGTAACCAATCATGCGGAACACGACCGGGCCGGTTTTGTCGGTGGCGGTGAAGGTGATGGGGGCCGTCAGTCCTTTGGTGTCCACCGTGAAGCCCTTGTGCATGGAATCAATCAGCTTGGCGCGGGTTGGCTCGGGGCCGGTTCTGGCAATCACTTCTGCCGACATTTGGGCGACGGACCAGCCTGCCACGTAGTTGATGTCTTCCTTGATTGCGCCATGGTTGTACTTGTCCGCAGCAGCCATCATGTCCCGGCTGCCGGCAGACTGGTCTGTGCCGCCAGGTGTGAAGCAGCTCACCACGTTGTAGTTGGCGCCCGCATCAGGCCCCATTGCCGCGTATATCTGGGGTGCGAGCAAGTAGGAGATGCCAAAAGCCGGGATCTTCAGGCCGTACTGATGCATGGTTTTCATCGTCAGAATGGCGGTGTTGGGTACGCCATAAATCGTGATGAAGTCGGGTTTCTGCGCAATGATTTCGAGCACCTGAGGTGTAACGTCAGCGGCGGTGATTTTCATCGTCACCAGGCTGGACGTGCCGCCCAGCTTGGCGGCAGCGGCAGCAACCATCT
>JANOXL010000398.1:0-30881 GCA_031418395.1 Rhodoferax sp.
ACAGAATCGACTCGTCGGGTGAAAAGGCCAGTCCGTTGGGCTGGTTGATGCCCTCCATCACCACACTTATCGAGCCGTCGGCGTCAATGCGGTACACGTTCGTGGGCAGTTGCGGCACGTCTTTGTCGCCTTCGTAGTGGCCCAAAATGCCGAAGGATGGGTCGGTGAACCAGACTGAGCCGTCGGACTTCACGACGATGTCATTGGGTGAATTCAGGCGTTTGCCTTTGAACGAATCAGCTAGTACGGTGATGCGTCCATCGGCCTCTGTGCGCGTGACGCGCCGCGCCAGGTGCTCGCAGGTGAGCAGGCGGCCCTGGCGGTCCCGTGTGTTGCCATTGCCCATGTTGCTCGGCTTGCGAAAGGGAGAGGTGACGCCGGTTTCTTCATCCCATTTATAAAGGCAGTTTCCAGGCACATCGCTCCACACAAGCTGGCGCACGTCACCCAGCCACACCGGGCCCTCAGCCCATCGAAACCCGGTCGCCAGACGCTCTACTTTTGCGAGTGCCAGCCGGTATTTGTCAAAGGAGGGGTCCAGGCTGACGATGGCGGGGTCGGGCACGCGGGGGTAGGGGGTGAAGTCGGTCACTTGGATCCTTTATTGGGTATTTGTCGCAAAGGCAAATTATTCCGGAAATCGTAAGCCGACCAAAAGAGCCGATAAAAATCGGTGCCAGTTTTCAAATGTATTCAATAAAGCGGCTACAAATATACATATAAATGTCAATAAAAATGTCTATAATCTGCGTAGCTGTAATAGGAGCTTGTCATGGTTACTCCCCGCATTCGTCTTGTCCGCCCTGCGCCAGATCCTCTGGGCTTATATCTGCGCGTTGGCCACAATGGACAAAAGGAAATGCAAAGTTTCATTGCATCAGGCGATGCAGCGGTAAGCGGAATCGTATTTGACGCTCGTAAAGTTACAAAGCACAAAGAACTTCTGTCACAAGTGCTTGAGCGAAGGATAGACGCAGTTTTGGACCCGTTAACCCAGGCCATGGGAACAATTGGTGGATACGCGGATTCCATGGGCACGTTACCGTGGTGTGCTAAGCGTGCACATGCCCCAGAAGACTTCGCGACGGAGTTTGCGCGTCACAAGTTCGCCGACGAAATCGCGCAGTTCGCAATCGCACATGGTTTCACACAGATTTTGGCGCCAACGCATTTGATATCTGGGCCGGATGATCCCTGGCTGGATATCGACATTGCTACGGCCAATGCGCTTCGGACAGCGTTGCAACGTCGAGAGGCTGCAAATATACAAGTCAACTATTCTCTGGCAATTTCCTATGCGGCCTTTCGTGCCGCTGCGAAACGGCACGCCGTCTTGTCTCGTTTGCGTGAAGTCAAGATGGACAGTTTGTGGTTGCATGTAGATGGCTGTGGCTCAGACAGTTCACCAGCTGCCGTTCGACGGTATGGCGATGCCGCAATTGAATTTCATCAGTTGGGAGTTCCAATCGTCGCAGACCATATGGGCGGCCTGGTAGGGCTTTCCTTGCTTGCATTTGGTGCCGTAGGTGGCTTGTCACATGGCGTTACTCTGGGTGAAAGATTTAACTGCGGCCATTGGCACAAGGTTCCAGAAGGCAAACCTTTTGCTCCAAAAGTTCGAATTTACATACCCCCGCTCGACTTAATGCTTTCCCGCGTAGAAGCTGAAAAGCTCTTCGAAACCGGTGGTAAGGCACGTACCGCATTTGGCTGTCGAAACACTGCTTGCTGCGGGAGAGGGATTCCCGACATGTTGCAGGCTCCTGCTCGCCACTTTTTGTACCAACGCACGCGTGAAGTTGCTGGGCTAAGCCAAATACCCGAATCCTTGCGACCGCAGCAGTTTCTGGAAGAGCATCTACGCCCCGCCAGTGACCGTGCAGTGCTTGCGGCAACCCAGCTACCCTTGCATGAGGACCTCAAAAAGAAGATGGAAGCTCAAAGCAAACGGTTGAACGATCTTCGAGTTGTGCTGGCAGATTACGCGCAGGAACGCCGAGACGTGTCGTTTGCACAGCACCCTAAGACGCGTGCAGCCAGGGAAACTCGTCGCTAGGTTTTTGTTTATAGGAGCTTTTTATGACCAGCAATGCAATTGCCCGACGCCTGGATGCAATTACTTCAAAGGGTGCGATGCGCTCGTCTGACATTGCCAACGTGTTAGACGTACGCCCAGAAACTGTCTCCCGATGGAATCAAGGCAAGGCGTTTCCGCATCCAAATACGGAGAAGCAACTGCTGGAGCTTGAGTTTGTCGTCGATCAACTCTCTGATTTTTATGAGCCCAACGAGGCCCGACTTTGGATATTCTCGCGCCAACGCCTGTTAAACGGTGAAACACCCGCAGAGCTGATTCAAAAAGGGCGTGTTGATGAAGTTCTAGCCGTTGTTCACCAGTTGCGGGACGGTGTGTATCTTTAGCAGCCTGGGGCACCGATGATTCATGACCCTGCACTGCTGGACAAGCTCGAACGCCTGCCCAAGATGACTTTTGACGGCCAGATTTTTCGCGCAACCCGCAAGAACCTTGACCCGTTGGCAACGTCTCGAAGTGGCGGACGTTGGATGCCCGTCAGCGTGGCGAGCGTTCTGTATACGAGTACACAGCGTGAAGGCGCCCTTGCGGAAATTTCATTTCATTGGTCGCAGTGGATTCCAATGCCGTCCAAGTTGGCTTGTCTTCATACACTGCGCGTTGTTACGCACCGTACCTTGCGGCTCATAAAGGCTGATATCACAGCTTTGGGCGTCGCGCCAAAGGATTACCAAACCACGAACTTGGACCTCACCCAGCAAATTGGCGCAGCGGTTGAATTCCTGGGTTGTGATGGGCTGCTCGTGCCGTCAGCGCGGTGGCCCTGCGAAAACTTGATTTTGTTTCCTGACAGTAACGCGTTTGGCGCAACACTTGAAGCCGTGTCTACTGAGGAAATTAACTGGATTGAATGGGCTACTGCGAATGGTCTCATCGTTCAACCAAGTGCTTAAAATTCCTCAGAATCCAACCCCCTCCCAGCGCCCACCCAAATTCTTCAGCAACACCGCCGTTGCGTTCAAGCGCCGGTTGCGCAAGTCCAACAAAGTGCGCTCTGACCCCAGGGCTGTGGCTTGCGCGGTGACGACGTTGAGATAACTCACCGTGCCAGCGCGGTACTGGTTGTTGCTTATCTCCAGGTTGCGCTCGGCGGCTTTCTGGGCGTCGGATTGCAGCACAATTTGTTCTTCCAGGCTGGCGGCGGCGACAAGGTTGTCTTCCACTTCCTGGAAGGCCGTCAACACGGTTTGCCGGTAATTGGCGGCGACCTGTTCGATGCTGGCTTTGGCCGAATCCACACCCGCCTGACGGGCGCCGCCGTCGAACAGGCCTAACGCCAATGAAGGGCCGAAAGACCAAAACAGATTGGGCGCTTTGATCAAGTCCAATAATTCAGGGCCTCTGAATCCCAGCGATCCTGAGAGTGTGATGGCCGGAAACAACGCACTTTGCGCGATGCCGATTTGTGCATGGGCGGCGGCGACTCTGGCAGACGCGGCGGCGATGTCGGGCCTGCGCTCCAACAAGGAAGAAGGCAGCTGCAAGGGAACACTGGGCACTTGCGGCAGCGCTGCCGTGCGCACAAGATCAAAGGCCGCTGCGGGTTTGCCCAAGAGCGTGGCGATGGCATGTTCCAGCTGGGCGCGGCTGCTTTGTGCCTCAACCAGTTGCGCCTGCGTGCTGCGCAGTTGGGTCGTGGCCTGCGTCACGTCAGCGGCAGAGATGATGCCCGCCGAATAGCGGTTTTGAGTCAACTCCAGCGAGCGCTGCAAGGCCACGACTGAACGCTGCAGTATCGCCGCTTGTGCCTCGGCACTGCGCAAGCTGAAATAGGTTTGGGTGAGCAGGGCTTGCATTGAAAGACGTGCGGCGGCCAGGTCGGCGCTGCTGGCCAACAGACGCGCCTCGGAGGCCGTGACGGCGCCTGCAACGCGGCCCCACAAGTCCAGCTCCCAACTCGCGCTGCCTGCCAGTGAATTGCTGGTGGTGGGCACCAACGCGCCCGGTGTGACACTGTGGGTGAGGCCTGCGCTGACGCCCAGCGTAGGCGCGCCCCCCGCGCGGCTACTGTCCAATGCCACCCGTGCCACTTGAACCAGGGCGGCGCTGGCTTTGAGGTTTTCGTTGCCGACCACAAGCTGCGTTTGCAGATCGTTCAGAACCGTGTCGTTAAAAAGCTGCCACCACTGATCGGTTACGTTGGCGACATTGCCCCGCGCGGTTTTCCACAGGCCAGATTCCTTGAAAGCCAACGGCAGCGCGATGGCCGGTTTTTCGTAAACCGGCGGACTGGCGCAGGCGCCGACCAGGAGTGCCGCTGCAAGGCCTGACGCCAGCAGGCCAAAAGAAGGACGAGGTTGGTGGATCATGGCGTCGTTGTGTGCAAAGCCAGCACCGGGCTGCTGCTGTTCGTTATGGGAGTGGCCGGGCTTGCAGGGCGTCTGCTGAACAGACGCAGGCTCGCGATACGCAATCGGTCCATCAGCACGTAAACCACGGGCGTGGTGTACAGCGTCAAAATCTGCGACAACACCAGGCCACCGACCACGGCGATGCCAAGCGGCTGGCGCAGTTCTGCGCCGTCGCCTGCGCCGAACCACGAGGGCACGGCGAGTGGCACGGCACCGAAAATGGCGGCGACCGAGGTCATCAAGATCGGCCGAAACCGCAACTCACAGGCTTTGAAAATGGCCTGCGCCGCGCTCAGGTGGCCCAGGCGTTGCCGGGCAATGGCGAAGTCGATCATCATGATGGCGTTTTTCTTCACAATGCCGATCAACAGAATGATCCCGATGAAGGCGATGATCGACAGCTCGGTGTTGAACCATTGCAGCGCCAAGAGCGCGCCTATACCGGCCGAGGGCAGGGTGCTCAATATGGTGATGGGGTGGATCAGGCTCTCATACAGGATGCCCAGCACCAGGTAGATGGTGATGAGTGCCGCGAGGATCAGCATCGGCTGGCTTTCCAATGATTTTGCAAAGGCCCGTGCCGTGCCCTGAAATGTGCCGCGCACTGAGACCGGCACACCCAGTTCTGCCACCGCGTTGTCCACCGCTGCGGTGGCTTCTGACAAGGCCACACCCGGCGCGAGATTGAAGCTGATGGTCGAGGCCGGTGTGCCACTTTGGTGGTTCACCGAAAGCGGCGTATTCGTCAACTCCAGTCGCGCAAAACTCGCCAGCGGAATACGTTCGCCAATGCTGTTGATGAAAAACAGGTTGCGCAGCGACTCCGGGTTTTGCAGATGCTCCGGTGCCAGCTCCATCACCACCCGGTATTGATTGAGCGGGTTGTAGATCACGCCCACCTGCCGCTGGCCAAAGGCATTGTTCAAGGTGTTGTCGATGTTGCGCACCGAAAGCCCCATGCGTGTGGCGGCGTCGCGGTCGATCACCAGGCTGGTTTGCAGGCCACGGTCCTGCTGGTCGGTGTTGACGTCGGTCAATTCGGGCAGCGCCATCATGGCGCGGCGGATGCGCGGATCCCACAGGCGCAGCTCTTCCAGGTTGTCGCCTTGCAGCGTGAACTGGTAGGCGGCGTTGGCTTGCCGTCCTCCGATACGAATGTCTTGCACCGGCACCATGAAGAGATTGGCACCGGCCTCCTTCGACAACTTGGCACGCAAGCGCGTGACCACCTGCTCGGCGCTCGCATCCCGCTCGGCCAGGGGTTTGAGCGACATGAACATCTGCGCTGAATTGCGCTGCGCGCCGCCAGTAAAACCGGTCACATGTTCGACCGCCGGGTCGGCCCGGACGATGTTCAAAAAACGATCCAGGCGTTGCTGCATGGCCTGGAAGGAAGTGGCCTGGTCGGCCTGGATGAAGCCGACAATGCGGCCCGTGTCTTGCTGTGGGAAAAACCCCTTGGCAATTGCGCCATACAGGTGAAAGTTGTACGCGATCACACCTGCGAAGAGCAACAGCGTCACATATTGATAACGCAAGGCCCAGGCCAGCGAGCGCCGGTAGCCGCGCATGAACCCTTTGCCAAACTGGACACTGAGGCGACCGATAAACGAAGGCGGCTTCGCCGCTTGCGGCTTCATGAGTAAGGCACACATCATTGGTGTGGTGGCCAGTGAGACCAGCATCGACACCAGAATGGCGGACGACAGCACCACGCCAAACTCGCGGAAATACCGCCCGACGATGCCACCCATCAGCAGCACCGGAATGAAAACGGCGATCAGCGAGAGGCTGATTGACACCACCGTAAAACCAATTTCGCGCGCACCGTCCAGTGACGCCTGCAAGGCTGTTTTGCCGCGCTCCATGTGGCGGCGGATGTTCTCCAGCACCACGATGGCGTCGTCCACCACAAAACCGGTGGCCACCGTGAGTGCCATCAAAGAGAGGTTGTTCAGGCTGTAGCCGCACAGGTACATCACCACAAAGGTGCCACAGAGCGAGACCGGCACCGACACGGCAGGAATCAACGCGATGGTCAAGGAGCGCAAAAAAAGTACCACAACCAAAATCACCAAACCGACAGAAATCGCCAACGCCCGTTCCATCTCGCGCAAGGAGGCGCGGATGGTGGGCGTGCGATCCATCACCACCTCCAGGTCAATGGCGGCCGGGATCGAGGCGCGCAGATGCGGCAGGAGTGCCCGCACCTTGTCCACCGCTTCGATGATGTTGGCGTCGGGCGCTTTGTTCAAGATCAGCAAGATCGACGGTTTGCCGTTGGCAACGCCGTAGTTGCGGACATCTTGCACCGAATCGACGACATCGGCCACGTCAGACAAACGCACTGCGCTTCCATTTCTATAGCGAAGGATCAGCGGCGCATAGTCGGCAGCCGAGCTCGCCTGGTCGTTCGCGCCAATTTGCCAACTGCGTGCACCGTCTTCCACAGAACCTTTGGGGCGGTTGGCATTGGTACTGGTGATGGCGATGCGCACGTCTTCGAGCGAGAGGCCGTTGCCCGAGAGTTTGTTGGGGTCGATCTCGACCCGAACCGCTGGCAGGGCACCACCGCCGATGCTCACCTGCCCGATGCCGCTGACCTGCGCCAGGCGCTGCGCCAGTACGGTGGAGGCGGCGTCGTACATCTGCCCGCGCGTGAGCGTGTCAGAGGTGAGCGCGAGGATCATGATCGGCGAATCGGCCGGGTTGACTTTGCGGTAGGTCGGGTTGCTGGGCATGCCGGTGGGCAGCAACACGCGCGATGCGTTGATGGCCGCCTGTACGGCACGCGCGGCAGCATTGATGTCGCGGTTCAGGTCGAACTGCAAGACCACCCGGGTGTTGCCCAGGGAAGAGGACGAGGTGATTTCAGTCACGCCGGCAATCGCGCCCAACGCGCGCTCCAGAGGCGTGGCGACGGTGGCGGCCATGGTGTCGGGGCTGGCACCCGGCAAACTCGCCGACACGGCGATGGTGGGGAAATCTACTTGCGGCAAAGGCGCAACCGGCAACAACAAAAAGCTGATCACACCCGCCAGTGCGATACCGATGGTCACCAAGCTGGTGGCCACAGGCCGCTGGATGAATACGGAGGAGAAACTCACGTTTGCAAACCCCCATACGGGGGCGTGATGGAAAACGGGTTGCTATGAATACGGGAGTTTCTTAAGCTTATTTTGCGAGACCTGGCGGCACAAAACGTATGAAAATAAAATTTCGAGATGATTTTTATGACAATTGTTAACATGAGTGTTAACAATATAAACAAAAACCGGTGAAAATCGAGTTCTTTAGAGACTTTCGATCCTTGGGTCTCGTGAAATAAGGCTTTAGTGCTATAATATATATAGCAACCATCTTCTGATTCGAATTTGGTTTCAGGCATCAACGTCAGCTCCCGGCAGTCACTGCCACGTCATGCCTGTTGCGCCAGTTCGCCCAGCGTTTGGAAAGCGCATCAAATCCCAGATAAATCACCGGCGTGGTGAACAAAGTGAGCAATTGACTCACGATCAGCCCGCCCACCATGGTGACCCCAAGCGGCTGGCGCAGCTCGCTGCCCACCCCCGTGCCCAGCATCAAGGGCAGCGCCCCCAGTAGCGCGGCCAGCGTGGTCATCAAGATCGGGCGAAAACGCAGCAGGCAGGCCTGGTAAATGGCTTCACGTGCGTCGAGACCCTGTTCACGCTGCGCATCGAGTGCAAAGTCGATCATCATGATCGCATTTTTCTTCACAATGCCGATCAAAAGCACGATGCCGATGACGGCGATCACATCCAGTTCAAGGCGTGTCGCCAGGAGCGCCAGCAAGGCGCCCAGCGCAGCAGAGGGCAGTGTGGACAGAATCGTCAACGGATGGATATAACTCTCATACAACACACCGAGCACGATGTACATGGTGACGATGGCAGCAAGGATCAGCAGCAGGGTGTTGGACAAGGAGGCTTGAAACGCCAGCGCCGCGCCTTGAAAACTGGTCTCTATGCTGGCGGGCAGCTTCATCTGGGCGACTTCGGCTTTCAGCGCCTGCACCGCTTCGCCAAGCGACACTTTTCCCCCCGTCGCATCTTGTGCAGTGTTGAAAGAAATCGTGGCCGAGGGAAACTGCCCGGCATGGTTGATGGCTAGCGACATTGGCCGCTCGACCACGCGCGCCACGCTGGAGAGCGGAATCTGTTTCCCGGTATTGGCGGGCACATACAAATTGCCGAGTGATTGGGGTCCCACCTTGAATTCGGGCGTCATCTCCAGCACCACGCGGTATTGATTGGATTGGGTGAAGATGGTGGAGATCAAGCGCTGGCCAAAGGCGTTGTACAGCGCGTTATCGATGCCGGCTACGGTCACACCCAGGCGGCCCGCCGCGGCGCGGTCAATTTCGACATAGGCTTGCAGGCCTTTGTCTTGCAAGTCGCTGGCCACGTCGGCCAGTTGCGGCAGGGTGCGCAGGCGCTCCAGCAGCGCGTTGGTGTGCAGGTTTAGCTCGTCGATGTTGGGGCTGGAGAGCAAAAACTGGTACTGCGTTTTGGCCACCCGGTCTTCAATCGTCAGATCTTGCACCGGTTGCAAAAAGAGTTCGATGCCCGGCACCGCGCGGGTGTTGGCGGTGATGCGTCGAATGACGCTGGCAATGTCTTTTGATTCGGCATCACGCTCGGCTTTGGGCTTCAAATTGATGAGCATGCGCCCCGCGTTCAGGGTGGTGTTGCCCCCGTCCACCCCAATGAAACTGGAGAGGCTTTGCACGGCTTTGTCTTTGAGAATTTGCTCGGCCAGCTGTTGCTGGCGCTCGCCCATCGCGCCAAACGAGGTGGATTGCGAGGCTTCCGTGATGCCCTGGATCACACCCGTGTCTTGCAGTGGAAAGAACCCTTTGGGTACGACAAAATACAGCCAGGTCGATAGCGCCATGGTGATGAAAAACACCAGCAGGGTCGCGCCACGGCGATCCAGCACCCAGTTAAGCATCACGCCATAACGACGGATGGTGGCCTCAAAAAACCGGCCCGTCGCGCGGTACAACCAGCCGTGGCTGGACTCGGGCGTGTGGCGCAGCAGGCGTGCGCACAACATGGGCGTGAGCGTGAGCGAGACCACGGCGGAAATCAAAATCGCCACGGCCAGGGTGATCGCGAATTCGTGGAAGAGCCGGCCCACGACGTCACCCATGAATAGGAGCGGAATCAGCACGGCAATGAGCGAAATCGTCAGGGAAATGATCGTAAAGCCGATTTGTTTGGCGCCCTCCAGCGCGGCCTGCATGGGCGGTTTGCCCTGCTCGACGTATCGCGCGATGTTTTCGATCATCACAATCGCATCGTCCACCACAAAACCGGTGGAAATGGTCAGCGCCATCAAGGTCAGGTTATTGATGGAGAAACCCGCCAGATACATGACGCCGAAAGTACCCACCAGTGAGAGCGGCACGGCGACGCTCGGAATCAGCGTGGCCGAGGCGCTGCGCAAAAACACAAAAATCACCGCGACCACCAGGCCGATGGCGATCAAGAGCTCAATCTGCACATCACGCACCGAGGCGCGAATGGTGACGGTGCGGTCGGTCAGGACCTGTACATCCACCGAGGCGGGCAAGGTGGCCTGCAACTGCGGCAAGAGCGCCTTGATGCGGTCCACCGTGTCAATCACGTTGGCACCGGGTTGACGCCGGATGTTCAGGATCACTCCGGGCATCGTATTGGCCCAGGCGGCCAGGCGCGTGTTTTCGGCGTCATCCACGATATTGGCCACGTCATTCAAGCGAACCGGCGAGCCGTTTTTGTAAGTGACGATCAGACCTGCGTATTCAGCGGCAGATTTCAACTGGTCATTCGCATCGATGGTGGATGCACGCGCCGCGCCATCGAAGCTGCCTTTGGCCTGGTTGACGTTGGCAGCGTTGATGGTGGTGCGCAGGTCTTCCATCGACAGGTTGACACCGGCGAGTGCGCCAGGGTTGACCTGGATGCGCACGGCGGGACGCCTGCCACCTGCTATCGCCACCAGGCCGACGCCCGGCACCTGGGAGAGTTTGGGTGCGAGCCGGTTCTCGACGAGATCGTTGAGACGGAACACCTGCAGCGAAGGCGAGGTGATGGCCAGGGTGAGGATGGGCGCATCCGCCGGGTTGACCTTGCTGTAAGTCGGCGGCATTGGCAAATCGGAGGGCAACAGGTTGCTGCCCGCGTTGATGGCGGCTTGCACTTGTTGCTCGGCCACGTCCAGCGTCACGTCCAGCGAGAAGCGCAGCGTGATCACCGACGCGCCACCCGAACTGGTGGACGACATTTGCGAGAGGCCCGGCATCTGACCAAACTGCCGCTCCAGCGGGGCGGTGACGCTGGAGGTCATCACGTCGGGGCTTGCGCCAGGGTAGAGCGTGGTGACTTGAATCGTCGGGTAATCCACTTCGGGCAGAGCCGACAGCGGCAGCAGGCGGTAGGCCAGCGCGCCTGCGATCAAGATGGCGACCATCAAGAGCGAGGTCGCCACTGGGCGCAGGATGAAGAGGCGAGAGAGATTCACCGACTTGGGTTCAACAGTGGGATGCCGTCAGTCCTGCTGCTGCTGACGCTGTGCCCGCAACTGCTGGAAAAACGCACGCCGCTCTTCAGGCGTCATTTTGTGAACTTTGGCGGCGGCCTCGGGGCCGATGCGCTGGAGCACCATACGCACGCGCTCTTGCGCCTCGGGTGGGAGTTGGTCGATCCAGGCGGCAGAACCGCCACCGCCTGCGGGTGCAGCGCCCGCAGGGGCCGCTGGCGGGCCGGGCGGGCTAGGCGGTCCGGGCGGGCGTACGCCGGGCGACACCGCGTTGGCCGGTGGCGCAGTGGTGGCAGACGCCTCGGTGGATCCGCTTGGCGATGCCCTTCGTGCCGTTGCTGCATCAGCCCCGGTTGCAGGCGCTGATGCAGATGACGCGGCTGGTGAAGCGGCACCGCGCGGGCCGCCGCCACCTGGGCTGAGTCCGCCCCCCGCTGAACCGCCCGGTCCAGCGCCTAAACCAGCGCCTGTGCCCGCACCGCCACCGCCACCAAAGCGCGGTGGCGGCGTGATGACCTCGACCTTCGCGCCCTCGCGCAGGCGGTCGGCGCCGTCTGTGACTACGCGTTCACCGGCTTCCAGATCGCTTTGCACACTGACCCAGTCGCCCTCGGTCGTGCCGGTACGTACGCGGCGCACGCTGACGCTGTTGTCGGGTTTGACCACGTAGACAAAAGTGCCCAATGCGCCGCGTTGAATCGCCGCAGACGGCACGGACAGCGCGGCCTCCAGCGTGTTGACCTGCATCTTGATGTTGACAAACTGATTGGGGAACAGGCTGCCATCAGTGTTGGCGAATTCGGCCTTGATCTTGATCGTGCCGGTCACCGGGTCAATGGTGTTGTCGGTTGTGCTGACTTTGCCGGTGGCCAGCACGTTGCGTTGTTCTCTGTCCCAAGCCTCGACCGTCAAGGCTTCGGTGCCTTTGAGTTTTCGGGTGATGAGCGGCAAGTGGGTCTCTGGCACGGCGAAGACCACACTGATCGGCTGTGTCTGCGTGATGGTGACCAGGCCATTGGCGTCACTCGGGCGCATTTGGTTGCCCAAATCCGCCTGCTTCAAGCCCAGCCTGCCGCTGATGGGTGCTGTGATTTTGGTGTAACTCAAGAGCAGTTTGGCATTGTCAACCTGCGCCTGGTTGTTCTGCAGGGTCGCGGCGAGTTGGCTGACCAGCGCCTCCTGGGTGTCCACCTGTTGTTTGGCGATGGAGTCTTTGGCCAACAAGTCCTTATAACGCTCCAGATCGAGCTGGGCGTTTTTCAGGGTCGCCTGGTCTTTGGTCATCTGGCTTTGCGCCTGCGCCAGGGCAATGTCATAACTGCGCGTGTCTTGCTCGGCCAGCAGAGCGCCCGCGCGCACCATTTGTCCTTCTTTGAACCGGATGGCTTTCAACTCGCCATCGACGCGAGCGCGCACGGTGGCCGTGTTGAGCGCGCTGATATTGCCGATGGCCGACAGAATCACCCGCACATCCTGCTTGCGCACGGTGGCCACAGTCACAGGCTGCACGCGGTTGATGCCGCCAAAGCGGCGTGCCGCCGCACTACCTGAGCCACCTGCGCCACTGGCTGCAATGCCCGGTGCGCTGGCTGCGCCTGTCACCCCTGCGGCTGTCTGCGTGCTGCCGCTGGGCGCTGCACCCGTTGCGCGCTGGCTCCACCACCAGGCCCCGCCACCCGCGCCCAGCGCCAGTGCGACAAGTGCCAGCAGCGCGCTGCGGGACGCCCCAAGCTGGTATCTGTGAGCGATGCCAGCGAAGCGCTGAGAAGGTCGATTTTTCATGGTTCAATTTTGGCACGGGACTTCCCGCCGAAGCTTGATTACACCGTGGCTTTGCAACGCGTGGTGCGTTTGCAGGTAAATGTGCGGTAAAGGCTGAGGCGACTGAAGGCCAACTGACTCGCCTGCCGCTTAACCAGCCAGTCAACTAGCCAGTCGGGTAGCGCGAGTCAAAGGTCCGTGCGCAGCGACCAGATTTCCGGGAACAAAACCACGTCGAGCATCTTGCGCAGGTAACTCACACCACCCGTGCCGCCGGTGCCACGTTTGAAGCCAATCACACGCTCTACGGTCGTGACGTGACGAAAGCGCCATTGGCGAAATGCGTCTTCCAGGTCGGTGAGTTCCTCTCCCAGTTGGTACAAGTCCCAATGCGTTTTGGGTGCGCGGTACACCACCAGCCAGGCCTGTGCGACTTCATCGCTGGCCTGATAGGCCTGTGTCCAATCACGCTCGGTGTGCGAAGTCGGCACGGCCAGACCGCGCCTGGCTAACAGCTTGAGCGCTTCGTCATACAGCGAAGGCGCTTGGTAGGCCACGAGAACCTGCGCCAGCAGGTCAGGCCGGTGCGTATGCGGTTTGAGCATCGCCGCGTTCTTGTTGCCCAGTGCGAATTCAATACAACGGTATTGGGCACTTTGGAAACCACTGGAGTTGGCGAGGTAAGGGCGAATCGCGCTGTATTCAGGCGGCGTCATGGTGGCCAGTACATCCCAGGCATGCACCAGTTGTTCCATGATTTTGCTCACACGCGCCAGCATCTTGAATGCCGCGCCCAACTCGTCACGGGCGACATTGGCAATTGCTTCGCGCAACTCATGCAGCATCAGTTTCATCCACAACTCGGAGGTCTGATGCTGGATGATGAACAACATCTCGTTATGGTCGGGCGAGCGCGGATGCTGGGCGTTCAGAATGTCGTCCAGGTGCAGGTAGTCGCCATAACTCATCGACTGGCTGAAGTCGAGCAGGGCTTTTTCATCCTGCACGATCTGCTCGTTATGGGCCATGGCGACGTTCTTCGGGTCTTTTGGCGCTCGGTGCAGCCAGCTTCCTAAGGCTTGCGCTGCTCCAGCCGCAAACCGGCTGCCGTGCGGTTGGGGAAACCAGCCCAGTAGCTGTGGTCGGCCTTCAGCTTGCCATCCGCCTCTGCAGACCATTTGCCGTCTTTGGCGTTTTCAAGCAGGTTCAAATAACTATCCATGCTGGCGTCGTTCTTCAGGAATTTGGCCAAAAAAGCCGTGACGAAATGCTGCGAGATATTGTTCATGCGGGTGTTGTCCCACACCGCGTCGATGTAGTGCTCAGCCGGCGTGAAAGTCATATGCGCAACGCGAGCCCAAGACTCCTTGGGCGGTGGCATTGGCGCGCCCGCATTGTGGTTGGCGTTGTCAAAGGTCAACAAATAACGCTGGGCGTTGACGCTGCCTTCGTAGATATTGCGGATGCCGGGGGCGTAGCCGGATACGTCGTCCACACTACCCGCGACAAAAAACACCGGGGTTTTGACGCCCGCCAGACCTGCCGCATCCCAAAAGCCACGATTCCAGCCCCAGGGGGCGAACGCCACTGCGGCTTTGACACGTTTATCCATAGAGGCGGTGTGCGCTGCATTACCCGCCTGGCGCTGCGCCAATGCACCGTTGGGTGGCGCCAGCGGGCTGGCAGTGACGGCAGCGGTAAAACCACCGCCAATGGTGTTG
This sequence comes from Rhodoferax sp., assembly GCA_031418395.1. GTDB lineage: Bacteria > Pseudomonadota > Gammaproteobacteria > Burkholderiales > Burkholderiaceae_C > JANYCG01. The sequence goes on from JANOXL010000398.1 coordinate 14,472, forward strand.
ATGACGCCGTAACCGCCCATTGAATAACCGATCAAACCTGTGTTGTCGGCGTTGACCATACCCTTGAGCGCGCCTTTGATCGCGTCGCCTGAGGCGCCCGCGTTGAGTTTTGCCATTTCGTTCAAGACGAAGAGCTGATCCAGTGGCCGGTTCAGTAAAGTGCTGCCAAAGGCGGCCTGGTCGCTGTAGGTGCTGTCGGTGTGGTCAATTGAGGCGACCACATAACCCTTGCTGGCCAGGTTTTCAGCCAGGTGGCTGAGCAAAAAGCGGTTGCCGGGGTAGCCGTGCGAGATGATCAAAAGTGGGTAAGGGCCGCCCGAAGCGTCGGCTTCGGCGTCGCGTACGCCTTTGCCATACAGGGTGACTTCCATTTTCGGGTCACGTGTGACGACGCGGTATTGCCCTGCGCCAGGCGCACTGGCCGAGGCTTTGGCGGGGTACCAGACCTCCACCGTCAGGGGCCGGTCGTACGTGGGGATCGCCTCGCCCGCTTTGGCTTTGAGCATGTCCAGTTGTTTCGGATTGACCAACTGGATGGTTTTGACACCCACGCCCAAGGCGCCATATTTGGCCAAGGCGGGGGCATCCGAGCGGATGGTGTCGATGCGGTTGTCCTGTGCCAAGGCCCCTGCGCTGGGCAAAAGCCAAGCCGCGAGTGCCGCGACGGTTCCAGCCACCAATGCTTTTTTCAACATGTTGTACCTCTTAAAAATTCAGTAAAAACTCAGGTGTAAATTCAAAAGTTGGGCCTTGCCGATGCTGCCTGCTGTCAGCCGTTTGCGCTCAAGGCGTCGCCGCTGTCGAAGGATAACCGCAATGGCCGCCAGTAGCCTGGCCTTCAGGTGACAGCTTGCTGCCGATGAAACTCGGGCCGCGTCCATTCCCGGCGATCAAGGACCTGCGCCAAATGGCCCACCGCGTGCCACACGTCTTCAAAACCGGTGTACAGCGGGGTGAATCCAAAGCGCAGGATGTCGGGCGACCCCGCGCGGAAGTCGCCTATCACGCCGCGTGTGATCAGCGCCTGCATGATGGCGTAACAAGTTCCTGATGCCACTGCCCCCGCGCTGTCGAACGCGAGCGACACCTGCGAGCCGCGCTCGGCGTGTGCAAGCGGCGTGACCACCGCGAGGCCATGGTCGCCGCACCGCTCGGCGACGAGTCTGATGAACAGATCGGTCAGCGCCAACGACTTGCGCCGCAGTGCCGCCATGCCACCCAAGGGTTCGGCGGCCAGCAGGGTATCGAGCCCGCATTCCAGCGCCGCCATATTGAGCACGGGCGGCGTGCCACACAAGTAGGCGTTAATGCCTGCAGCGGACTTGAATTCGGGTGTGAACGCAAACGGCGTGGCATGCGCCCACCAGCCGCTCAGAGGCTGCTGACCCGCCCCGTCTCGCCGCCCCAAATGCTGGGGTTTGACCCACACAAAGGCCGGCGCGCCTGGCCCACCGTTTAAGAATTTGTAGCCGCAGCCCACCGCGAAATCTGCGCTGCAACCTGTCACATCGACTTCCACCGCGCCCGCGCTGTGCGCCAAATCCCACACGGTCAGCACGCCTGCCGCCCGCGCGGCGCGGCACATGGCTGCCATGTCCCACATCGCCCCGGTGCGGTAGTTCACATGGGTCAGCAGCAGCACGGCGGCATCATGGGTGAGTGCAGCGGTCATCTCGGCGGCCTCGACCAACTCCAGCCGAAACCCGCGCGCCTGGCACAGGCTTTGGGCAATGTACAGATCGGTTGGGAAATTGCTGCGTTCACTCAGCACCACGCGGCGGCTGGGGGAGTCTTTCACCGCGATGTCCAGGGCGGCGCTGAGCACTTTGAAGAGGTTGACGGAGGTACTGTCGGTGACGACCACTTCGCCCGCACCAGCGCCGATCAGCCGCGCGATTTTGTCGCCCAGGCGCTGTGGCATCTCGAACCAGCCGGCTTTGTTCCAGGCGCGGATCAAGTCCACCCCCCATTCCTGCGCTACCACCTGCGCCACGCGCGCCTCAGCCGTTTTGGGCAGGGCACCCAGGGAGTTGCCGTCAAGGTAGATCACCCCCGGCGGCAGCTGAAACAAGTCGCGCAATGGGCGAAGCGGGTCTTGGCTGTCCAGCGCCTGGCAGTCGGTCAAAGTGAGCATGATGGGGTCTGATTCCAATTCCAAATCATCCGTGAACGTCGTTGCATCTCCTGGCCGTGCTCTAGCATTGTTGTCGTCGGTGCGCCCATTTCACGAATGATTTGAAATGGAATGAGTCTGCAAATGAGCTGCGACCATATCACCGCCAAAGCCGTATGGTGTCGGTTAAATCCAACGGCGTGTCAACAAGCTGTCCGCAAGTCGCCAACTGGGCAGCGTTTTCATCAAAGCGAATGGTTTGCAGTGAAAAGACGCATCTGAGGGTTTTTCGATTGCTATTATAAATATAGCATAATATCCATATACCACAAGACCCAGGGCTTGAAATCTTCAAAATCCCCAATTCGACAGTGTTTTTGACGCTAAAATTAACATGGAAGTTAATTATTGAATTGCGACTTCAGACTGCCTCGACATGGGGGCGGTTGAGCGTCAATGGCCTGCCTGCGGCCCAGCTTTGGGCCTAGCCGTGGCTCGCACCTTGCGGGCAGGGCGCGGGCTCGCTCCAAAGTCGTCGGCCCCTTCGAGTTCGCGTTGGAGGGCGGTCCATTGGGCGTCAATCGACAATTTGCCAGCAAAGTCCTTGTCCAAACGCACCCGTTTGGGCAGTTTTTTAGGTCGAGTTGGGCTGTCCGGGGTTTGTGGGGTAATGCAGAGGATTTCATGGCCAAAAGTGTCCATCAAACCTGCCCGCTAGTAAATAATCCCCTCAAAATCCTTATCAGATCAACAACTTGGCGCGCATCGCCCGGTAGACGTCGTTATTCGAGGCGGCCCAACAGCAGGTATTCCATCAGCGCCTTTTGCGCATGCATACGGTTTTCGGCCTCGTCCCACACCACCGACTGCGGGCCGTCGATGACCTCGGCCTGCACCTCCTCGCCACGGTGCGCGGGCAGGCAGTGCATGAAGAGCGCGTCGGGCTTGGCCTTGGCCATCATTTCGGCGTCTACGCACCATTTGGTGAAGGCCTTTTTGCGGGCATCGTTTTCGGCTTCAAAACCCATGCTGGTCCACACGTCAGTGGTTACCAAGTCAGCACCGGCGCAGGCTTCCAGCGGGTCGGTGAACACCTTGTAGCTGTCTTGCGAGCGCACCCCGGCGACCGACTGGTCCACCTCGTAACCCCAAGGCGTGCTGACGTGAACCTTGAAGTCCAGAATCTCCGCCGCTTGCAGCCAGCTATTGGCCATGTTGTTGCCGTCGCCAACCCAGGCCACGGTCTTGCCTTGAATCGAACCACGGTGCTCGATGTAGGTGAATATGTCGGTGAGGATTTGGCAGGGATGAAACTCATTAGTCAAGCCGTTGATGACCGGCACACGCGAGCCGTTGGCGAACTGCTCGATGCGGGTCTGCTCGAAGGTGCGGATCATCACGATGTCCACCATCCGGCTGATCACCTTGGCGGTGTCGTCAATGGGCTCCGAGCGGCCCAGGTGGCTGTCGCCCGTCGTCAAATGCACGACGCTGCCACCCATCTGGTACATGCCGGCTTCAAAACTCACGCGGGTGCGGGTCGAGGCTTTCTCAAAAATCATCGCCAGCGTGCGATCCGCCAGCGTATGGTGTTTTTCGTAGGCCTTGAATTTTTTCTTGATCAGCGCGGCGCGTGCGAAGAGGTAGGCGTATTCGTCTGCAGTCAGGTCGCTGATTTGAAGGAAGTGTTTCATAGTGATATAGCCCCCACGCTCCCCACTGCGTGTGGTTCGCTGCCCCCCGAGGGGGCCGTGCCTTGCTTGGGGCGGCCCTGCGCGGCGGCGGCTGTCATGGGTTAGCAGCCAGATGCTGCTTGATGAGCGGGCACAAAATGCTGACGATTTCATCCGCCTCGGCGGTGGTCAAAATCAAGGGCGGCACCAGGCGCACCACGGAGTCGGCAGTCACGCTCAAGAGCAGGCCCTTTTCGGCGGCTTGCGTTAGGATCACGCCGCAAGGTTTGGCCAGGTCAATGCCCAGCATCAACCCGTGGCCACGTATTTCCTTGACGCCGCCATTGGAGATCTCGGCAGCGAGTGCGCGCGTCAAGCCGTCTTTGAGGTGTTGGCCCACGCTGGCGGCGTTGGCCAACAGGCCTTCTTCTTCCATGATGCGAATGGTCTCGATACCGGCGCGCATCGCCAGGGGGTTGCCGCCAAAGGTGGTGCCGTGGTTGCCGGGCTGGAAGATGTCGGCCGCTTTGGGGCCTGCGACCACCGCGCCAATCGGCACGCCCGAGCCCAAGCCCTTGGCCAGCGGCATCACGTCAGGTTTGATGCCCGCCCACTGGTGCGCAAACCATTTGCCGGTGCGGCCCATGCCACATTGCACTTCGTCGATCATCAGGAGCCAGTTGTTGTCGTCGCAAATTTTGCGCACATCACGCAGGTAGTCCAGATGCATCGGGTTGATGCCGCCTTCGCCCTGGATGGCTTCAAAAAATACCGCCACGACGTTGGGGTTGTCGGCCGTGGCTTTTTTCAGTGCCGCGACATCGTTGAGCGGGACGCGGATGAATCCTTCGACCAGCGGGCCAAAACCGGCTTGGATCTTCGCGTTGCCTGTGGCGCTCAGAGTGGCGATGGAGCGGCCATGAAAAGCCTTTTCATACACAACGATCTCCGGGCGCTCAATGCCCTTGTTGTGGCCAAACTTGCGTGCCAGTTTGATCGCGGCTTCGTTGGCCTCCAGGCCAGTCGAGCAGAAGAACACATTGGTCATGCCGGAGAGTTCCACCAGCTTTTTGGCCAGCAACTCCTGCCCCGGCACATGGTAATAGTTCGAACTGTGGATGATTTTGGCGATCTGATCCTGCAAGGCCGGCACCAGTTTGGGGTGGTTATGGCCCAAGGTGTTGACGGCGATGCCACCCAATCCATCCAGATAGGACTTGCCGTTCACGTCCCACACCCGGCAGCCTTGCCCATGGGAGACGGCCATTTGCACGGGTCGGGTACCCGCGGGGGCGTAGGTGTTCATCACATGGGGCGACGAAGGCACGATCTGGGTCTCAGCGGGTTTGGCAATTGCGTTCATGGCCAGGCTCCACAGTAAAAAAAAGAAGCGGCCCAGGGGGTTGGGCCGTTGGAAGCTCATTTTAGGCACATCAATCGGGGCAGTTTTTTGACAATTTCACATGACTGTGATGCGCGCAAGCGCCCTCAATAACCCCCCAGCGCGCCGAATCGCATCGCTCAATCGAACTTAAGCGCCTTCAACCTGGCCTTGCACTAAAATTCTTGTGCATTGCAGCAAAAGTTGCGATGAACCACCGGGACCCCATGGACATCCGATCAGCCAAAGAAGTTTTCATTTTGGGGATCACCAAAGACGGGCGAAGTTTTCGTCCGAGCGACTGGGCCGAACGCCTGGCTGGCGTGATGAGCCAGTTCCGCCCCGGCGGCGCCCAGCCCGGCAGCCATTTGGGATATTCACCCTGGTGTGTTCCCACCGCATTTGGCGAAATGAAGTGCGTCATCGTCAACCGCGAGCTGCGTAACTACGAGGTGATGGCCTGGGACTTTTGCGTCAACTTCGCGCGGGACAACGAGTTGCAGGTGCAATTTGAGCCGCCTGCGCCACCTTCCGCTGCTTCTGGCGTCGTTTCTACCAAAGTCTGATTTGTGCGAAAGCCTGAAATCCGGACACAAAAAAACCACCAGAACTTTCGCTCTGGTGGTTTCCCTGTTTTGCTTTGCTGGCAGCGCACCCGTTACAAACGGCAGGCTGACGAATCTATCGAACCGTCTGCCCGTGCGGGGATTCTTTCGAATCTTTTGAGTGATCCTTGCGGATCAGGCAGCTGCCGGAGCAGCGGCCAATGCCAGGGTTTTCACCCGGCTGGACAGGCGGCTTTTATCCCGCGCGGCCTTGTTTTTGTGGAAGATGCCTTTGTCTGCCACGGTGTCCACCACGGCCTGCATTTTGGCAAATGCCTCGGTGGATTTGGCTTTATCGCCAGAAGCCACTGCTTTTTCGACGTTTTTCACGGCGGTGCGGTACTGTGAACGCAAAGACGTGTTGGCGGCGTTGATTTTGACGTCCTGACGGACGCGTTTACGGCCCGACGCCAGGCGCGGGTTCTTTTTCTTCGGCTTAGTAGATGCCATAGTATGTATTCCTAGTGTCTGAGGATGATGCCAGCAAAGCCTTCCATTATAACCAGTGATTCGCACTTTTCGTTTTCGGGTGGCTCCTGTCAATCGCTTCAGAACTTGCGCAAATTCTGCCTGCCCCGCACCGCCGTACACCCATAGACGCCAGCTACACTTTGTGCCGTGTCTTTGCTGAAATCCGCCTCTGTTATTTCCTTGTTGACCCTGGCATCGCGCATTGCGGGCCTGATTCGTGACCAATTGTTTGCGGCGTTTTTTGGCGCCAGCGCGATGACCGACGCGTTTTACGTCGCGTTTCGTATTCCCAATCTGTTTCGCCGCCTGTTTGGCGAAGGCGCGTTCAGCCAGGCTTTTGTGCCGATGCTCGCCGCCACGCGTGAACGTGAGGGCGAAGCGGGTGCGCAAGCCCTGATCGACAAAATCGCCACGGTGCTCACCTGGGTGCTGGTCGCGACCAGCGTGCTGGGCGTCATCGCTACGCCCGCGCTGGTGTGGGCGATGGCGGGGGGCCTGCAAAAGGAGCCGCAGGCGTATTCGGTCGCGATTGTGATGACACGCTGGATGTTCCCCTACATCTTTTTCATTTCGCTGGTGTCGTTTGCAGCGGGCATTTTGAACACCTGGCGCCAGTTTGCCGTGCCCGCCGCCACGCCCGTGCTCTTGAACCTGGCCATGATCGGTGCCACGGTGTGGGCGACGCCCTGGTTCAAGTCGATGGGTATCGAGCCGATTTACGCGCAGGTGGTCGGCGTGATGCTGGGCGGCGCATTGCAGTTGGGCGTGCAGATTCCGGCTTTGAAGCGTCTTGGACTGCTGCCAAACATCGGCCTGACCTGGCGCCGCTTTAAAGCCGCCTGGAGCGACCCGGCCACGCGCCAGGTCGGCGCGATGATGGCCCCCGCGCTTTTGGGTGTGGGCGTGGCGCAGATCTCGCTTTTCATCAACACACAAATCGCCTCGCGCATGGCCAGCGGCAGCGTAACCTGGCTTTCCAACGCGGACCGATTGATGGAGTTCCCCACCGCGCTCCTGGGTGTGGCGCTGGGCGTGGTCTTGATGCCACAACTCTCGCAGGCGCGCGCTGCCGACGAGAGCGAGAAATATTCGGCCATGCTCGATTGGGGTTTGCGTATCGTGGTCTTGCTGGCCGTACCGTGTTCGGTAGCGCTGCTGGTGTTTGCCAAACCGCTGGTTGCCGTGATTTTTCAATACGGCGCGTATACCGAACACGATGTGCAACAGACCTCGCTTGCGCTCATGGGCTGGGGCACGGGCCTGGTGGGCGTGGTGGCCATCAAGGTGCTGGCGCCGGGCTTTTATGCCCACCACGACACCAAAACGCCAGCGCGCATCGCCATTGGCGTGTTGATTGCCACGCAGGTTTTGAATGTGTTTCTGGTGCCCATTTTTCAGCACGCAGCCCTCACACTCACGGTGGGCATTGGCGCTTTGATCAATGCTTTGTGGCTCTTGGTCGGCCTGATGCGCCAGGGCCGCTACAAGGCTGCGCCGGGCTGGGGATTGTTTGGCTTACAGGTGCTGGCGGCCAGCAGTTTGATGGCGGTGTTTTTGATGTGGGCGGCGGGTAGCGTCGCCTGGACACAAATGCCTGGTCAACACTTGCAGCGGGTTTGGCAGATGACCCTTGTCATTGGCGCATCAATAGCTATATACTTTGTAGCGACTTGGGGCGCTGGCCTCAAATTGCGGCAATTTCTGCGCCGGTAAAAGTAGAGGCAAAATAGGAAGCAGCCATGAATTTGTCATATGACCTGCCTTCGCCGCTGACGTACTTCGCAACGCTGGTGCAAAGTGACGACGGTTTCCCGCTCCTGGAAGCCGCGATTTGCCTCGCACAAGACGAATACCCCGAGTTGGATGTGCAGCAGGTGTTGGGCGAAATCGACCAGATGCTGGCCCGCCTCAAACGCCGCATCCCGCTAGACGCGCCACCCATGCACAAGCTGCGTGTGCTGAACAACTTTTTCTTCACCAGCTTGGGCTTTGGCGGCAACGTCAACAACTATTACGACGCGGACAACAGCTACCTCAACCAGGTGTTGCGCACGCGCCGGGGCATCCCGATCTCGCTGGCTGTGATCTGGCTGGAGCTGGCGCAGAGCCTGGGCCTCTCCGCGCGCGGTGTGGGCTTTCCGGGCCACTTCATGGTCAAGGTCAATTTGCCCAAAGGCCAGGTGGTGATCAACCCGTTTGACGGGCAATCACTCTCGCGCGACGAGTTGGCCGAGCGGCTGGAGCCATTTCGCCGCAGAAGTGGCCTGGTCGATGAATTTGAAGTGCCGCTGGGCCTGTATTTGCAAGCCACGCCACCGCGCGCCATCATCGCGCGCATGTTGCACAACCTCAAGGAAATTTACAAAGCACAAAAAGACTGGCCCCGCCAGATCGCCGTGCTCGACCGCCTGGTCATCCTGATGCCGCAAGCCTGGGAAGAGCAGCGTGACCGGGGCCTGGCCCACGCCGAACTCGGCCACACCGCGCTGGCCGTCAAAGACCTGGAGAGTTACCTCGTCAACGCCGATGAAAACATGGACATCAACATGCTGGCCGACAAGGTGTCGCAGCTGCGGCGGCAGGTGAGCTAATGGTGATTTGAGAGTTGGATTGAGGGCGGATCGCGCAGAGCGGCGCAATTCGGCTGTTCGCCGCGGCGCTTAAGAAAAATCGGCCTGCAGGGCACGAAAATGAAGTGTAATCAGCTATCAAATACGTAGCAATCTCAAGCTACAGTGACGCCGCGGTTACGTCACGACCACGCTGGCCTCAGCGCGGTTGAGCGCAATCGCACCCATCACAAAAACATTTTCCCCTAGCGCCCGCAAGGTGCGCGCGCAGGCATCGGCGGCATGGATAAACACTATCAAAGGCGCCGGCAACGCTTTTTCTTTTGGGAGCAACCCTTCAATTGAAAGTCAGATGCCGCTCAACAACAGCCTAGGCCGCCTTGGGTGCAGGGTTGCCATACGCCCCTGCCAGCGCCAGCAAATGCGCGCGTTGCCCTGGCTCAAGGTAAGGCACGAGCAGGTTGAGCACGTGTTGCGCCCCGCGTAAGAGCGCGCCTTGGGCGCTTTCGGGCTCCAGCGCACGGCGCGGGTCACGCACGTATTCAAAACTCAGCCAGTAGGTGAGCACCACCACCATGCTGGTAGCGGTGGGTTCTTGTTCACGCAGGTCGATGCTGACAGCACCTGCGCGGCTCATGCCGTCCAGCAGGGCCTTGATGGCGCGGGTTTTGTTTTTCAACACGGACTGGAAATGCGTCTCCAGGCGGCGGTTTTTGCTCAGCAAATCGTTCAGATCGCGGTATAAAAAACGGTACTGCCAGATCAGCTCAAAGAGCGAGTGCATGAAAAACCAGGCGTCTTCCACGTCGCGCACGCCGTCGCTAGCGTTGAGCAACTCGTTCAGGGCGCGCTCATAACGGTCAAACAGCGAGTTGATCAACTCGTCTTTGGCCGGATAGTGGTAATACAGGTTGCCGGGGCTGATGTTGAGCTCAGCCGAGATGAGCGTGGTCGAAACGTTGGGTTCACCGAAGCGGTTGAACAACTCCAGCGTGACTTCCAGAATACGTTCAGCGGTGCGGCGGGGCGCTTTTTTTACCATGGTGGACCTTGCCGCATTCTAGGTTTGAATTCGGGGCACAAGCAAGTGATCGAATAGATGTCTATACACGTGCCTAAGCCTGTGAGCGGCCATGCGCCTGAACACGTGGTCGCGCTGGGGATCTGCCGTTTGAATGCATGGTGGGCTGGTTGGCAGCCACAACGTCTCCCAAATCGTCCATAACCTCCTGCAGGCGCGAAACGGCCTGCCCAATGCGTGCGACCGGCGGTGGCGCTTTGCACAAATGCCGCTTGGGGTCGTTCAAAGCGTCGTGATCGAGCGTAATGCCGTGACGGGCGAGTTTGGCGCTGATGCCGCTTTGGTGCGAGCGCAACATCTGGCGGGTTTGCTGGTAGGCGTGTTCGGCCAGGTGGCGCCGCTGCCCATAACTGAAGGTGTTGGCCAGGTACAACTCGGGGTCGCGGTGGTCCGGCTCAATCAAAATCAAATCGGTCTCGGGGTAGGCGCGCTCGTAGTGTTTCATGCCCAGCTCCATGCGGGAGTGGATCATCGAGCGAAAGGTTTGGCTCAATACGGCGGGCAAACCACCGTCCACAATGCGCGGGATGCTGCGTTTCTCGGAGGCCAGGCCGCGTTGCATGACTTTAGGCTGCTGTGGCGCGGTCGCGTCAAAAGGCACCAATGGATTGAGGCACAACATCAAATCGACGCCGTCGTCCATGGCCACTGAGGCGTGCATGGTTTTTTTCAGCGCGCCGTCCACGTAGTAGTGGTCGTCTATTTCCACCGGAGGGAACAAGCCCGGCAGGGCCGCACTGGCTTGCACGGCTTGTGAGATCGGCACGTGGTCCCAGCCGGGGCGACCGAATGGAGCGGAGGCGCCACTGTCGAGGTTGGTGGCGACCAAGGTCAATTTGGTTTTGAGCTTGCGAAAATCGTTGGTGCGGCCGGCCTTTGAAAACAGTTTGGCCAATTGCACGTCAATCTGCTCGTTGGAGAAGACGCCTGTGGGTAAACCTGCGCCCAGCCGCTCCAGCACCTGCGTAACGGACTTGCCTTGCACCATAAGCCGCCACGCCGCTGACAACAACAAGCCCGGTGCCATGACGGCACGGCGGGCAAACTCGCTGTAGGCGGGGGTCATCAGCCACGAAGGGTCAAATATTTCAGACGGCGCTTCATCACTCTGGATGAAGGAGGCGCACAACTCACGCGGCGTAATGCCATTGGCCAGACTGGCGGCGATGAAGCCACCGGCGGACACACCCACGTAATGATCCAGTGCGGTGAAGTCGATGCCGGTCAGCGAGTCGTCCAGCGCACACAGCGCCCCAATTTCATAGATGGCGCCCAAAGGGCCACCACCCGCCAGCGCCAGAGCGATTCTGGGCGGACGATTTGTCAAAGGCTTCAATTGCTCAGGCTGCCTTGCGAGTGCGCTTGGCGGCTGGTTTGGCAGCGGCCTTCACGGGGGATTTGGCGGAAGTTGCTGAGGAAGCCTTTGTGGCAGTTTTGGCGGAAGCTTTGGCAACGGGTTTGGCCGCAGCGCCGCCAGACAGCGCCTGCACACTGGCGTTGAGCGCGTCGATACGGGCAATCAGGGCGTCAATGTCTTTGGACGAAGGCACGCCAAGTTTGTTCAGCGCCTTGGAGACGCGTTCTTCAAAGATGTTCTCCAGCTTGTCCCATTGGCCAGTGGCTTTTGAGGTGATGTCGCCGGCCATGGCCGTCATCCGGCTGGTGGCTTCCGAGAGTTTCTCTTCAGCCGCACTTTGGGTTTTGCGCTGCAAGTTGGTGCCTTCTTTGACCAGGGTTTCAAAGGCTTTGGTGCCCTCGGCTTGGGCTTTGGCAAATGCGCCCAAACCGGCTTGCCAGATTTGTTGGGCCGAATCTTTCACGGCGCCCGGCAAATGCAGGTTGTGCAAACCCGCCATGCCCGAAGGTTTTGCCTCGGCATTTTTTTGAATCTTTTTGACCATCGCCATCTCCTTGGAATTGTGTATCGTGCGCTTTGCACCGATAACTTGACTGTAAGCGCGCCATCGGCCCGCGTGTAGGGGAGCGACACTAAAGTGAGGGGCCGAAAAGTCGGTGAAGACCCTTGCTTCCTTCCCTTTTTCACCAGCGGGACGGGTTTTCGCTAGGTAGGTCTGTGGGGTACTATCAGCAAAATCAGTGCTTTAGGCTTCGCCTTTTATCTTCCCCGTATTTAGCTACAACTGGAGTTCAGCATGCAGTATTTTGTCACCGGCGCCACAGGTTTTATTGGTAAACGACTCGTCAAAAAACTGTTGGAACGCAAAGGCGCTGTGGTGCATTTTTTGATGCGCGAAGCCAGTAAAGACAAGGTGGCGGGACTGCGCGAATATTGGGGTGTGAGTGCTGCGCGGGCTGTGCCGGTGTATGGCGACTTGACGAGCAAAAAGCTGGGTGTGGCGAGCGATGCCATCAAGGCGCTCAAAGGCCAAATCGACCATTTTTACCACCTGGCGGCGGTGTACGACCTGAGTGCCGACGAAGCCAGCCAGGTCGCTGTGAACGTTGACGGGACTCGCAATACCTGTGACTTTGCCAAAGCCATCGACGCAGGGCATTTTCACCATGTCAGCTCCATTGCTGCTGCTGGTTTGTATGAAGGCGTGTTTCGAGAAGACATGTTTGATGAGGCCGAGAACTACGAGCACCCGTATTTCATGACCAAACACGAGAGTGAAAAAATCGTGCGCAAAGAGTACAAAGGTGCCTGGACGGTGTACCGCCCAGCCTTTGTGGTGGGCGACAGCGTGACGGGCGAGATTGACATGGTCGATGGCCCGTATTACTTCTTCAAACTCATCCAGCGCATGCGGCAGATTTTGCCGCCGTGGATGCCGTCGATTGGCATTGAAGGCGGGCGCATCAACATCGTGCCAGTGGACTTCGTCGTCAAGTGTATTGACCACCTGAGCCACGGCAAAGAGATCAAAGGCAAGGCCTTCCACTTGGTAGACCCAGCTGGTTACCGCGTGGGCGACGTGCTCGACATCTTCAGCAAGGCGGCCCACGCGCCCAAGATGAACCTCTTCATCAACGCGGCCTTGCTCGGTTTCATTCCGAAAAGCGTCAAGAAAGGCATGATGGCCCTGGCCCCGGTGCGCCGTGTGCGCAACGCGGTCATGAAAGACCTCGGCCTGCCCGAAGACATTTTTGAGTTCGTGAACTGGCCCACGCGTTATGACCGGCGCGACCTCGAGGCTGCGCTCAAGGGCAGCGGCATCGAATGCCCGAACCTCAAAGACTACGCCTGGGTGTTGTGGGACTACTGGGAGCGTCACCTTGACCCGGCGCTCTTCATCGACCGCAGCCTGAAAGGCACGGTAGGCGGCAAAGTGGTGCTGATCACTGGCGGCTCTTCCGGCATCGGCCTCTCAGCCGCCTGCCGTTTTGCCGAAGCCGGTGCCACCGTGGTGATCTGCGCGCGTGGCGAGGATCAGTTGGCCGAAGCCAAAAAAACCATTCAGGAAGCTGGTGGAAAAGACGCCCAAGTCTTCACCTACCCGGTGGACATTGTGGACGAGGCGCAATGCTCCGCGTTCGTCAAAACGCTGGAAAAAAACCATGGCGGTGTGGATTTCCTCATCAACAACGCGGGCCGCTCGATCCGCCGCGCCATTGAAGCCAGCTACGACCGCTTCCACGACTTTGAGCGCACCATGGCACTCAACTATTTCGGCGCGCTGCGGATCACCATGGGCCTTTTGCCGGGCATGGTGGCCAAACGCAAGGGCCATATCGTCAATATCAGCTCCATCAGCGTGTTGGTCAACGCACCGCGTTTTAGCGCGTACGTGGCCAGCAAGGCTGCGCTCGATGCGTGGACCAGCTGCGCCGCCTGTGAATACGCCGACCAGGGCGTGACCTTCACCACCATCAAGATGCCGCTGGTGCGCACGCCGATGACAGCGCCCACCAAAATTTACGACAGCATGCCGCTCTTGATGCCCGAAGAAGCCGCTGACATGATCATCCGCGCCTGTGTGGACAAACCCGTCGAGATCGCCACCCGCCTGGGCACGTCGGTCGGCCTGCTGCATGTCGCCGCCCCGCGCGTCGCGCAGATCATGATGAACACCACCTTCCGCATGTTCCCCGACAGCGCAGCGGCCAAAGGCGACAAAGGCGATAAAAAGCCCTCACTCTCGCCCGAGGCGATTGCGATGGCTTCGATGATGCAGGGGATTCATTTCTGAGTTGAACTTTAAGTGAGGAGACCTTCGGCAATATCCTCAGTTCCGATCTGGGGCGATCCACTGAGGTTGCAACAGGAGATTGCCACTCTTTGGGGCACCTGCTCGTGATTCTCGATGACTGGGAGGATGAACCTCAAGAACCTGAACGGGTCAGAGATCAAGAAATTGACCACGCTTCATCGAGCGTTCAAGCTCTTTTTGATGCTGAACAATCTCGGGTTTTCTACTCCACTGAAATTGAAACGCGACTCGAGCGAACCCACTTTCATTGGATTACTGCCAAGGCCTTGCTAGAGCTCAGCAGGGCTGGAAGAATCCAAACAGAGCGGAGAGTTGTACAAGGCAAACAAGTCAATTTTTATGCTCACAAGAAATACAGATATTACAGACGTGAGTTAGAGCAAAAGATCCTGTTTTTGACCGATATTTTTGACCCTGAATTCACCCATGCAGTGGGTACTACTGCTGAGCTAATGTTCGACTCGGCGCTCGCAAGTAAGCAGTTCTTGATAAAAGCAAAAAATGCTACCAAGTGGCAAGGAAAAATTTGGACTGAATCCAATCACAACCTCGATCGGATAGTTTCACGGGACGGAGTTGATTACGGTATCGAAATCAAAAACACTCAAAATTACATCAATCGTGAAGAATTAGCTTTGAAGCTCAGGATGTGCCGAGCCCTAGACCTACGACCACTGTTTATCCTGAGATTCGCGCCCAAGACGTACATGCATATGATCGCAAAACAGGGCGGTTTTGGCCTGTTATTTGAAGAGCAAATCTACCCAATGGGGTACAAATCATTGATGGCGAAAGTTCGACGGGAATTGGGACTGAAAGTGCAATCCCCCAGAGAAATCAAAGATGGCGATATGCAACGGCTAGAAAACTGGCACTTAAAAAAGCTCAGCAACTACTAGTACACTCGTATTCAGGGCGGAACGAAAAAATCCTTTACAAATCAATAGGTTACTAGTTGTGCTCTGTGAATTAACACTTCAATTCACACAACAATCCCTTGAAACGTGGACTTAGAAAACTAGTGTTCAGCCGGTAGGGCAAAAGTGTGAATTCCTTTGTGACCAATCACAGCCAAAATCACCGCCAATTTCTGCGGAAGCTGCGCGTCAACGAGAAATTTTACGCCGCCAGCAATTCAATGCGATTGGTTTTAGCAAGGCGCGCGGCGTAGTCCAGTGCGGCGTAAATGTCTTCGGACTCAAGGTCTGTGTAGTCGCCCAAAATGTCGGCCACTGTCATGCCGCTGGCCAGCCATTCCAGCACGGTTTCGACCGGATAACGCATCCCACGAATGCAGGGCTTGCCGTGGCAAACATCAGGATCAGTGGTGATTCGATTCATGTCGGGTTTTAATGGAAATTTGAAAGTGGTCAATGTCCAGAATACTACGACTTGACGGGCTTGGCAATGTGCTGAGGCGCTCGTTTGGCAATCTAGCTGGGCATTGAGAATGTGAAGGCACTGGGAGAAATAATTTGCAATTGGCTCAAATAAAACCCAAATTGGGTACGTCAATGATCGTACCGATTGAAATTCGGATTATTTTGAAAATTTTGATCTCCAAGTCACGTAAAATTTAGTGTTCTTGCTATTGTCTATATAGCGTCGAGATGGCCGATCAAACAACTCGTCAAAGCCCTAAACTTTCGGTTTCGCTTGGAGTACCGCTTGAAACCCTGCATCGCAATGGCCATCCAACCCGCACTTGCGTTCACGCTCACGTTGGCCGCCAGTATGATAGGTTTGGCCCAAACCGAGGTGCAGACGGCTCCTGGCGAGTTGCAAAACCGCTTCAACGACCCGTTTTTCCAATTCACCACGGTGATTCCAGACTGCCCGATGCCGCTGGGGCCATTGATCACGGCGGCTGAGCAGGTGGCACAAGCGGCGCGGCGCGCCCAGAAGGACGTCAGTTGCGTGCAGGCGGGTAGTTGCGACAAACCCAATGCCTTTGCGTACGACGCCGACATCGCGGCGGCGCTGAGGAAAGCGCTGAACGTGACGCAGCTGTACACCCATTCTCCTTTGGTCAACTCATCGCTATGGGCCACTGTGCAAGGCCGGGTGGTGACCATTGAAGGCTGCGTCGCGGGTGATGTGCCCTTGGGTTTTGACCACGTCTTCATCAGTCGAGCGATTGAAACCATGGTGATGGGCTTGCCCAATGTGGTGCAGGGTGTGGCCTTGATCCGCACCAGCGAGCAGGCAAGGGCGGGGGCGGCGGTGCCTTACCGGGTGCGGCCCTGAGCTGGGTTTCACCACTTGTAACGCCGTTTTGCGCTGTTTGATGGCCACGCCAGCCAGCAAAAATTTGCCATTTGCGTTATGATTGACGTTTACGTAA
>JANOXL010000399.1:0-2631 GCA_031418395.1 Rhodoferax sp.
CGCAAAACCCCCAGCCCGGCTTCTAAAACTTCAGGCACCCAACCCCGCAAAGTCATTTACGACACCTACCCCGGCGTCGACGACGCGATGGCGCTGTATTACGCCCTGGCCCACCCCGGCATGGAGGTGGTTGGCATCACCACCACCTTTGGCAACGTCACGGTGGAGCAAGCAGCGATCAACGCGCTCTACCTCACGGCGATTGCTGGCAAAACCGTGCCGGTGACGAAAGGCGTGAAGACGCCCTGGGTCAAGCACGGAGAAACGCCGCCGGCACACATTCACGGCGCAGATGGTTTGGGCAATCTGGCACGGCGCAAAAAAATCACCAACCAGCTTGACCCGCGCACCAGCGCACAGTTCATCGTGGACATGGCGCGCGCCCACCCTGGCGAGATCACCCTGGTGGCCGTTGGGCCGCTGGGTAACCTGGCACTGGCGCTCCAACTCGAACCCCAATTGCCCAAGCTGCTACAGGAAGTGATTTTGATGGGTGGCAGCGTAGTGGAGCCTGGCAATGTCTCGCCGGTGGCCGAGGCCAACATTTGGGGCGACCCCCACGCGGCAGACAGAGTTTTTACCGCAGGGTGGAAACTTGCCATGGTCGGGCTGGACGTGACACACCAGGTCATCATGCCGGTCAGCCTGTTCAAACGCATCGCGGCGCACCACCAACACGTCGCCACCGACACCCTGCACACAGCAGTGGAGTTCTACGCCAATTTCTACAGCGGCCTGTACCCGCATGTGGCCAAAATTCACGGCTGTTTTGGCCACGATGTGTTGGCCTTTATTTATCTGACCAACCCGGAGCTGTTCAAGGTACTCACGGGGCGCGTGCGGGTGGCCACTGAAGGCATGGGCCAGGGTCAAACCATGCTGGATCGTCGCCCCACCATCGGTTACGCACAACGTGGCTGGGATGCGCCGCTGCGCGAGACGCAGGTGTGTATGCAGGTCGATGCGGCAGGCGCCGGCCGGGTATTTGAAGAAACGCTGATGCGCGACTGGCTCAAGTGATCGCGGGTGGGGCAAGGAAAGACGGCACTTTCCAAACCTCAATTTTCCACAGAAGGAGAAACTGACATGCAACAGGCCAAAACACTCGCGGTGGTCGACTACCGCAGCCCCACCGCTGCGCAGGATTTCTGCGCCAACCTGCACGACACCGGCTTTGGCGTGCTGAAAAACCATCCGCTAAGCCAACAACTGGTCGAAGGCATTTACGCTGAATGGCTGGCCTTTTTCGCGTCCAACGCCAAAAACAAATACCCGCAAGATCCCGCCAAACTCGACGGTTATTTTTCTCCCGCCGTCTCGGAAACCGCCAAAGACCACACCAAGCGTGACCTGAAGGAGTTCTTCCACCTCTACCCCTGGGGCCGTTACCCGGCCGAAGTGTCAGACGCTGCGCGGCGTTATTACGCGGTCGGCAGCAGCCTGGCCAAAGAGTTGCTGCAATGGGTCGAAGACTGTTCTCCGCCAGAAGTCAAAGCGCGGTATTCGATGCCATTGCCCAGGATGATCGAGGGCTGCGAGCAGACGCTGTTGCGCGTGTTGCACTACCCACCCTTGCGCGGCGACGAAGAACCCGGTGCCGTGCGTGCCGCCGCCCATGGCGACATCAACCTGCTGACCATCTTGCCCGCCGCCACCGAGCCGGGCTTGCAAGTGATGGGCAAAGACGGCAACTGGATCGACGCACCCAGCGACTTCGGTTTGCTCATCGTCAACATCGGCGACATGTTGCAAGAAGCCTCCGGCCACTATTACCCCTCGACCATCCACCGCGTGTTGAACCCGGTAGGCGACGGTGCCAAAAAATCTCGCATCTCGATGCCCCTGTTTTTGCACCCGAACCGCGACGTGGTGCTGTCAGAGCGTTACACGGTGCAGAGTTACTTCAATGAACGTATGCAGGAGCTTCGAGGGGTACGCAAGGGTTGAGTTTTAGCTGGAGGCTGGCTTAGAAACGCTATGTTTTATATAGCATACTATCCATTAAATACGAGACCTGAATGCCAATTTTCATTAGATCACCTAAAACTCAGGGCAAACCAAGCCAGACAAACCCCAATTTGGGTATGATATTTCAAGCTGCGCGCTTTCCTTGCCTGGGTTGATCAGCACGCCTGTTTCGCCCTGCCTCAAGAAGCCAACGATTTGTTCTTAGATGTATTGGCTGGTTCTCATGACCGTCATTCTCCTTGTGGACGGACTTCTTGGAATTTAGATTGGTAGGGCTGGATGTGGGCAGTTCACTTTGACTTTCCATCAACTTGATTTTTGGTGCCATTAGTGGCACCATTTCATCCATCAAGACAAGTGTTGAAAAGCTGCTGGAACAGATGAGGCGTGAAACCGTCAACGTCAATTTCAAATATTTGAAGAAAGTGTGCGAAACGTATTTTGGAAAACCCCGTCAAAGTGGCAGCAGCCATGCGGTGTTCAAGACGCCTTGGCCTGGCGACCCGCGCGTCAACATTCAAAACGCCAACGGCAAAGCCAAGCCCTATCAGGTGAAACAAGTTTTGCAGGCCATTGACAAACTCGAAGGTAAACCATGAACATTCAGCACTACACCTACCGCGTAACCTGGTCGCCCGAAGACAACGAGCATCTCGCCTTGTG
>JANOXL010000400.1:0-2950 GCA_031418395.1 Rhodoferax sp.
GCGGGCCTTCAAGTTGGTCGGCTCCCTGACTGCTGTCAAGAGCGCCGCTGCTGCGATACGCGTGCCTTCGAGTGCGATGCCGTCACACAGCGGGTGGTAGGCGGGCGAGAGGTAACTCTCGATGTTGTGGGTGAGCGCGTCGATACCGGTCGCCGCCGTGACGTGTGCGGGCAGGCCAAAGGTCAGTTCCGGGTCGGCAAACACGCATCGAGCCAGAATTTTGGCGCTGAACACCACCCGTTTCAGATGGGTGTCGTTTTCACTCACCACGCTGGAGCGGCCCACTTCCGAGCCGGTGCCTGACGTCGTGGGCAAGGCCACAAAATACGGAAGCTCACGAGTAATGGGCTTGACCTGCGGGTGATCCCACATGTATTCCAGAATGTCACCCTCGTGCGTAGCGGCAACGCCGACGACCTTGGCCACATCCAGCGCCGCGCCGCCGCCAAAACCGATGATGCAGTCAGCCTTGTGCGCCTTGTAGGCTGCCGCGCCGTCCATCACCTGGCTGCAGGTCGGGTTGCCAAAAACGCCGCTGAACACGGCCACGTCCAGCCCCGCAAGATGCGATTTGAATTCAGCCAGCACCGGCAGGGCGCCCAGCGCTTTGTCGGTGACGATCAAAGGGCGCTTGAGACCCTCCGCAAGCAGGTGGGCTGCAACAAGTTTGCGTGCGCCTGCGCCAAATTTGATGGGCGTGGGAAATGCGATTGAAGTAATACTCATGGTGTTCAGATGATTTCAAAATAACGTTTCATTTCCCAGTCTGTCACGGCGTCCAGCCACTGGCGGTATTCCCACTCGCGCGTTGCGGCAAAGTGGTCAACAAAGGTGTCGCCGAGCCAGTCGCGGGTGATGGTCGACTGCTGGAAGTTGCGCGTGGTCTCGATCAAGGTGCGGGGCGCGCGCGGAATATGGTCGGCGCCCTGGTTGGTACCGGTAATGGGAGGCGCAGTTAGTTTGAGGCCTTTTTCCACGCCATCCAAGCCCGCAGCAATCACGGCAGCCATCGCCAAATACGGGTTGACATCGGCACCAGGGCAGCGCGTCTCCAGCCGCGTTGCTTTCGGTGAACCGGCGATCACGCGGAAACTCGCGGTGCGGTTGTCGATGCCCCAAGTGGGTTTGACCGGTGCCCAATAGCCATCCACCAGGCGTTTGTAGCTGTTGATAGTGGGCCAGATCATCGGCGCGAACTCCATCATGCAGTTGACTTGACCGGCGAGGTAACTCTCAAAGAGTTTGCTCATTTTGCGCGGGGATTTTGGGTCAAAAAACAAATTGCTTCCTTGGCCATTTGAGCCATCTGACAAACTTTGGTGAATATGCCCGCTGCACCCCGGCAAACCAAAATGCGGTTTGGCCATGAAGCTCGGCATGATGCCAAAACGCGCGCCAATTTCTTTGGTCCCGGTCTTGAACAAAATCGCCCGGTCGGCCTGCTCCAGCGCTTCGCTGAAGCCGATGGCGGCTTCGTAGACGCCGGGCCCGGTCTCGGTGTGCAGGCCTTCGACCGGCACGCCAAAGGCCAACATGTCGTTCATGATCGCGTTGAAAAACTCGCGGTTCTGGTTCACGCGCAAGAGTGAATAACCAAACATGCCGGGCGTGAGGACTTCGGGTGCGACACCTTTCTTGGCAGCCCAGGATTGCGGTGTTTCCAGAAAGTTGTACCACTCAAACTCCATGCCAGTCATGACCTGGAAGCCCATTTTCTCCGCGCGTTTGAGCACTTTTTTCAGGGTCTGACGCGGGCAAGCCGGGTGCGGCGTGCCATCGGCATTCACAAATTCGCCCAGGAAAAAATCGACTTTGTTATCCCAAGGCACTTTGCGCGCGGTGTTCAGGTCCAGCCGCGCCAGCGCATCGGGGAAGCCATGTTGCCAGCCGGTGACGGTGGTGTTGTCGTAACAGGTGTCCATCATGTCCCAGCCCAGCACCACGTCGCAAAAGCCGAACCCACCTTTCGGATAAGGCTCCGCTGTGCCCAGGAACTTGTCGCGGTGCAGGTATTTGCCGCGCAACACACCGTCGATGTCGCTGACGGCAACTTTGACTTTGGTGGCGCCGCTTTTTTCGATGGCGGCAACGGCCGGGTGCAGCTTTTGTTTTGTTTGAGTGGCCACGTGACGCTCCTGCTTGGGACTAGACAATGAAAGGCGTTTTGGATCGGCTTACAGGGCGGGCGCAGCGGAGGCAATACCCATGTCTTTCAACGCCAAGGCAACGGCGTGCACCGCCTGCTGAATCTCCACGGGGCCAATCGCGCCGATACAGCCCACGCGGAATGTTTCGATCTGCGTCAGTTTGCCGGGGTAAAGAATGAACCCGCGCGCACGGGCGGCCGCGTAAAAGGATTTGAAATCGTATTTCGGATCGGCCGGCGCATGGAAGGTGACGATGATGGGCGCTTGAATGGCTGGGTTCAAAAAGGGTTTGAACCCCAAAGCCGCCATGCCAGTCACCAGGGTTTGGTAGTTTTGGGTGTACCGCGCCAGGCGAGCAGCTTGGCCGCCTTCGGCTTCGAACTGGGCAATCGCTTCATGCAGTGCCACCACCACATGGGTCGGCGGCGTAAAGCGCCATTGTGTGGTTTTCTCCATATAGGTGCATTGGTCATGCAAGTCCATGGCCAAGGACTGGCTGCGCCCGGCGCAGCCGTCCAGCACCGCTTTGCGGATAAAGACAAAACCCATGCCGGGCACACCTTCCAGGCACTTGCCGCTGGCCGCTACCAGCGCGTCAAAACGGGTGGTGCGCGCGTCGATGGCAATGGCGGCAAATGAACTCATCGCATCTACCAGCAGGCCTTTGCCGTGGCGCTCGCACACATCGGCCACCGCTTGCAACGGGTTCAACACACCCGCGCCAGTTTCACAGTGAATCAGCATCACGTGGGTGATGGAGGCGTCGCTCTGGAGTTGTCGATCAAGTGCCTCGGGCGACACGG
>JANOXL010000401.1:0-17135 GCA_031418395.1 Rhodoferax sp.
GGCATGGAGCAACAAAAGGTGCCGGGCGATGGCGTGGTCACCGGTTACGGCATGATCAATGGCCGCCTGGTGTTTGTCTTCAGCCAGGATTTCACCGTGTTTGGCGGCGCCCTGTCTGAAGCGAACGCCGAGAAAATTTGCAAGGTGATGGACCAGGCCATGAAGGTCGGCGCGCCGGTGATTGGCCTGAACGACTCGGGCGGCGCGCGTATCCAGGAGGGCGTGGCAAGTTTAGGTGGTTATGCCGACGTGTTCCAGCGTAACGTGATGGCCAGCGGCGTGGTGCCGCAAATCAGCATGGTGATGGGCCCGTGCGCGGGCGGTGCGGTGTATTCGCCGGCCATGACAGACTTCATCTTCATGGTCAAAGACTCGTCGTACATGTTTGTCACCGGCCCCGAGGTAGTGAAAACCGTGACGCACGAGGAGGTGACCGCTGAAGAATTGGGCGGCGCCATCACCCACACGACGAAAAGCGGTGTGGCCGACCTGGCGTTTGAGAATGACGTTGAGGCGCTCTTGATGCTGCGCCGCCTATACAACTATTTGCCCTTGTCGAATCGCGAGAAAGCGCCCGTGCGCAAGAGCGGCGACCCGTCGGAACGTTTGGAGCTGAGCCTGGACACGCTCGTGCCCGACAACCCCAACAAGCCCTACGACATGAAGGAGCTGATCGTCAAAACCGTAGACGACGGCGACTTCTTCGAGCTGCAGCCCGAATACGCCAAAAACATCATCATCGGTTTCGCGCGTATGGACGGGCAAACGATTGGTATCGTGGCCAACCAGCCGCTGGTGCTGGCCGGTTGCCTGGACATCAAATCGTCGATCAAAGCGGCGCGTTTTGTGCGCTTTTGTGATGCGTTCAATATCCCTGTCATTACTTTTGTCGACGTGCCCGGTTTCATGCCCGGCACGAGCCAGGAATACGGGGGCATCATCAAACATGGGGCCAAGCTGCTTTATGCCTACGCCGAATGCACCGTGCCAAAAATCACCGTCATCACCCGCAAAGCCTATGGCGGCGCGTATGACGTGATGAGCTCCAAACACCTGCGGGGCGACGTCAACTTTGCCTGGCCCCATGCCGAGATCGCCGTGATGGGCGCCAAGGGCGCGGTGGAGATCATCTTCCGCGAAGACAAAGGCGACGCCGCCAAAATCGCTGCCAAAGAAGCTGAATACAAAGCGCGCTTTGCCAACCCCTTCATCGCAGGGGCACGCGGTTTTATTGACGACGTGATCCTGCCGCATGAAACTCGCAAGCGCATTTGTCGCTCGCTGGTGATGCTCAAAGACAAGAAGCTCGAAAACCCGTGGCGCAAACACGGCAATATTCCACTTTGATCAGCCCAGGAAAAACGCTCATGTTCACAAAAATTCTCATCGCCAATCGAGGCGAAATCGCCTGCCGCGTCATCGCTACTGCCCGCAAGATGGGCATCAAAACCGTGGCGGTGTATTCCGACGCGGACAAAGATGCGCGTCATGTCGAGTTGGCCGATGAAGCGGTCAACATTGGCCCTGCGCCCAGCCGCGAGAGTTACCTGGTGGCTGACAAAATCATCGCCGCCTGCAAACAAACCGGTGCGCAAGCCGTGCATCCTGGCTACGGTTTCCTAAGTGAGAACGCGGGCTTTGCCAAGCGGGTTGAGGAAGAGGGCATTGTTTTCATTGGCCCCAAGCACTATTCAATTGCCGCGATGGGCGACAAAATTGAATCTAAGAAGCTGGCGGGCAAGGCGGGTGTGAATTGCATTCCTGGTGTCAACGATGCGATTGAGACGGCGGAGAAAGCGGTTGAAATTGCCAAAAGCATCGGGTACCCAGTGATGATCAAAGCCAGCGCGGGCGGCGGCGGTAAGGGCCTGCGGGTGGCGCACGACGACAAAGAAGCGTTTGAAGGCTTTACGAGCTGCCGCAATGAAGCGCGCAACAGTTTTGGCGATGACCGTGTCTTTATCGAAAAGTTTGTCGAGGAGCCGCGTCACATCGAGATCCAGCTGATCGGCGACAGCCAGGGCAATGTGCTTTACCTGAACGAGCGCGAATGTTCCATTCAGCGACGCCATCAGAAAGTGATTGAAGAAGCGCCGTCGCCCTTCATTTCGGATGCCACCCGCAAGGCAATGGGTGAGCAGGCCGTGGCCCTGGCCAAGGCGGTGAACTACCAAAGCGCGGGCACGGTGGAGTTTGTGGTCGGCAAAGACCAAAGTTTCTACTTCCTGGAGATGAACACGCGCCTGCAGGTGGAACACCCGGTCACGGAATGCATTACCGGCCTGGACTTGGTGGAACTGATGATTCGTGTAGCGGCAGGGGAGAAATTGCCGCTCACACAGGCCGAAGTGAAACGCGATGGCTGGGCCATGGAGTGCCGTATCAACGCCGAAGACCCGTTCCGCAATTTTTTGCCATCCACGGGCCGCTTGGTGCGTTTTGCGCCACCGGCGCAGACCATGCAGCAGGGCAATACACAAAACTTGTACGGTGTGAGGGTGGACACGGGCGTGCAAGACGGTGGCGAAATTCCCATGTTTTACGACTCGATGATCGCCAAACTCATCGTTCACGGTAAAGATCGCCTGGAAGCGATCAGCAAAATGCGCGAAGCGCTCAACGGTTTTGTGATTCGTGGCATCAGCAGCAACATCCCGTTCCAGTCGGCGCTGTTGGCGCATCCCAAGTTTGTTGCCGGCGACTTCAATACCGGCTTCATCGCCGAGAATTACGGCAAGGGTTTCCGCGCTGAAGATGTGCCGCATGACGACCCGCAGTTCCTCGTCGCGCTGGCCGCTTTTGTGCGGCGCAAATCGAGAGAACGCGCGACGACCTTGAGCGGCCAGTTGCCAGGTTATGCCGTCAACGTTGGTAAAGATTACGTGGTGGTGACGCTCGCCGAAGATGGCAAACACCGCTACACGCCAGTCCATGTGGATGAATTCGAAGGGGAAACCGGTTCAGCTCGGGTGAAAGTGGGCGCAGACAACTACGAAATCAGAAGCAACTCCCGGCTGAACGACATCGGCATTGTCGGCACAGTGAACGGTGCGCCTTTCACAGCGCAGGTAGAGCGGGGTACGCCCAAAAATCCCTTGGCGCTGCGTATGCAACACAACGGCACACGTATCGATGCGCTGGTGGTCTCCCGACGGATGGCCGAGTTGCATGCCTTGATGCCTTTCAAAGCCCCAGCGGACATGAGCCGATTCGTCTTGTCTCCCATGCCGGGCCTTCTGGTGGAAGTCGCCGTCCAGCCTGGCCAAAAGGTGCTCGCAGGTGAACGGGTCGCCGTGATTGAGGCGATGAAAATGGAGAATGTGCTTTTTGCCGCTGCGGATGGGGTGGTGGGCAAAGTTTTGGCACATAAAGGAGAATCACTTACCGTGGATCAGGCCATTGTTGAGTTTGCATGAAGCCAGCGGAGTTTTAAGAAAGGGACACGATGACACGCACTGAATTTGAAGCCGAAGCCCGTCAGGGCGTCTATGCAGCACCGGTCGAGGTGAACAAGCCGGTGGGTTACCACATGGATGGGCACGACCATCCGTTTGACGCTTTCGCACTCATCACGGCGGGCCACATTGACATTGGCGTGGATGGCGTGGTGACGCGTTATGCCGCGGGAGAGGTGTTTCGTTTGCCTCGCAATACCTGGCACACCGAAAGTTCGATCAGCGAAGGCGTGACTTATCTGGCAGCGCGTCGCCAGCCGCAGACGGCATGAGTAGCGCCAGCTTGCCACGCCCTTTCAAAGTTTTGGGCCTCCAGCAAATTGCGATTGGCGGCACCAGTAAAGCCAAATTGCGCGAATTGTGGGTCGATATGTTGGGGCTGGAGGTAACGGGCAACTTCGTCAGTGAACGTGAAAACGTGGACGAAGATATTTGTAGCATGGGCGCAGGCGCGTTCAAGGTCGAGGTGGACCTGATGCAACCCGTGGACATCGCAAAAAAGCCGGCGGTACACACCACACCTTTGAACCACGTCGGCTTATGGATCGACGATTTGCCCGCTGCCGTGTCTTGGCTCACTGCGCAAGGCGTGCGTTTTGCCCCCGGTGGCATTCGCCAAGGCGCGGCCGGTTTTGACATTTGTTTTTTGCATCCCAAAGCCAACGAAGAGTTTCCGATTGCCGGTGAGGGTGTGTTGATCGAACTGGAGCAAGCGCCGCATGAAGTGGTTTCTGCATTTCGAAAAATGGCAATGTCAAAAAGTCCGTAAATCACGTTGATTTTTTTGACAAATTGACACAAAAGCGACACTTTTCGGGATTCACCCGAGGGTGTTGCCCGCCGGGCTTCTTTAGACTGTTTGTACCCTGGCGTTACAGAAAATACCCAGAAGTATCAAGGAGACAGTTTTGCTTCCAACCGATATCGCCAATCCGACCTATTTCCACAAGGTCGTCGATTGTCAATACGCCTGCCCGGCACATACCCCCGTTCCCGAATACATCCGCCTGATTGGTCAAGGTCGCTACAGCGACGCTTACATGATCAACTGGGCGTCCAATGTGTTTCCCGGCATTTTGGGGCGCACGTGTGACCGGCCGTGTGAACCCGCTTGCAGGCGTGGCCGCGTGGAGGACAGTGAAACAGCGACACCCGAACCCGTGGCCATTTGCAGGCTCAAACGCGTCGCGGCAGATATGAAAAGCGACGTCTCCAAACGTATGCCGGCCATTGCGCCCAAAAACGGCAAACGCATCGCCTGCGTGGGCGCCGGGCCTGCCTCGCTGACAGTCGCGCGCGATTTGGCGCCGCTGGGTTACGACATTACGGTGTTTGAGGGCGAGGCGAAAGCCGGTGGTTTCATGTGGTCGCAAATCCCGCGCTTTCGCTTGCCAGAATCCGTGATCGATGAAGAAACCGGCTACATCCTGGACATGGGCGTCCATTTCAAGGGCAACCAAAACGTCGCTTCGATGAAGTCCTTGATGACTGAAGGCTACGACGCCATTTTTGTCGGCTGCGGGGCGCCGCGTGGACGAGACCTGCAACTGCCAGGTCGCAATGAGATCACAGAAAACATCCATATCGGCATCGACTGGCTGGCCTCGGTGTCTTTTGGGCATATCACCAGCATCGGCAAGCGCGTGATTGTGCTGGGGGGCGGCAACACAGCCATGGACTGCTGCCGGTCGTCCCGCCGCCTGGGCGGCACCGAGGTGAAGGTGATCGTGCGCAGCGGTTTTGAGGAAATGAAAGCCTCGCCTTGGGAGAAGGAAGACGCGCAGCATGAAGGCATTCCGATCATCAATTTCCACGTACCCAAGACTTTCGAGCATGACCATGGCAAATTGACCGGCATGACCTTTGAAGTGGTCAAAGCCATTTACAACGACAAAGGCGAACGCAGCCTGGTGCCCACCGGCGCGCCCGACGTACTGGTGCCCTGCGATGCCGTGTTGATCGCTGTCGGCCAGGAAAACGCCTTCCCGTGGATTGAGAAGGATTGCGGCATCACCTTCGACAAATGGGGTTTGCCTGTGCTGGATAAAGCGACTTTTCAGTCCAGCATACCCAACATCATTTTTGGCGGCGACTCGGCCTTTGGCCCGAAAAACATCATCACCGCTGTGGCGCATGGGCACGAGGCGGCGGTGTCGATTGATCTTTTGCTCAGCGGCGCAGAAGTCAACCGTCGCCCCGACCCGATGACAAATTTGATGTCGGCCAAGATGGGCATCCACGAATGGGCCTACGACAACGATACCTCGAACGATTTGCGCTACAAAGTGCCATGGGCCAAGGCCGAGATGGCGCTTGCCAGCATCAAGGTCGAGGTCGAGTTGGGGTTTGATGCCGCCACTGCGTTTAAAGAGGCACAGCGTTGCCTCAATTGCGACGTGCAAACCGTTTTCACGCAAGACACCTGCATCGAGTGTGACGCCTGTGTGGACATTTGCCCGATGGACTGCATCACCTTCACGGCGGATGGTGATGAGCCCGACCTGCGTACACGCCTCAAGGCACCGGCCACTAATTTGACGCAGGACCTGTACGTCTCTGGCGTCATGAAAACCGGTAATGTGATGGTGAAGGACGAAGATGTGTGCCTGCACTGCGGGCTTTGTGCCGAGCGCTGCCCCACCGGCGCCTGGGACATGCAGAAATTTTTGCTGGTCACGCCCAAGGCCACGCCATTTGATATTGCGGGCAAGATCATCCCGAAGGTCAAGGCCGCCGCAAGTGCCTCAGGATCGGCCAAAGCGCAGGGAGTTGCCGCATGAAAAAAATTGAAGCCGTCAACGACTTCGTCATCAAGTTTGCCAATGTGAATGGCTCAGGCTCGGCTTCGGCCAACGAGTTGTTTGCCAAAGCGATATTGCGCATGGGTGTGCCGGTGAGTCCGCGCAATATTTTCCCGAGCAACATCCAGGGTTTGCCAACTTGGTATGAAGCCCGTGTGAGTGAAAAAGGCTACCTCGGGCGGCGCGGCGGCATCGACATGATGGTCGCCATGAATCCGCAGACTTGGGACGCCGACGTGGCCGAAATCGAACCAGGCGGTTATCTGTTTTACGACAGTACCAAACCTCTGCCACCCTCGAAGTTTCGCGACGATGTGAATGTGATCGGCATGCCGCTGACGGAAATTTCCAACGCGGTGTATCCCGACCCTCGCCAGCGCCAACTATTCAAAAACATCATCTACGTCGGCGCTTTAAGTGTGCTGCTGGAGGTTGACGCCGAGGTGATTGAAAAACTCTTTGCCGAGCAATACAAGGGCAAAGAGAAACTGCTGGATTCCAACATTCGGGCGCTGAACCTCGGGCGGGACTTTGCGACTGAGCATCTAAATGGCCCGCTCGGCATACGTGTGAAACGGACTGACAGAGTGGGTGACATGATTTTTGTCGAAGGCAACGCCGCTGCCGCCTTGGGCTGTGTGTACGGCGGTGCCACGGTGGCCGCTTGGTATCCGATCACACCGTCGAGCTCGGTGGCCGAAGCCTTTCAGCGTTATTGCGCCAAGTTTCGTGTCGACGCCAGCACGGGGCAAAACAACTACGCGATCGTACAGGCCGAGGACGAAATCGCCTCAATTGGCATGGTCGTGGGTGCTGGGTGGAACGGCGCGCGTGCGTTTACAGCGACGTCAGGGCCGGGCGTGTCACTCATGACGGAGTTCATTGGCCTGGCATATTTCGCCGAGATACCCGTCACCATCATCAACGTGCAGCGCGGCGGGCCATCTACCGGGATGCCCACGCGCACACAGCAGGCTGACATTTTGGCTTGCGCGTACGCGTCGCATGGTGATACCAAACATGTGTTGTTGTTCCCCGAAGATCCCACCGAGTGTTTTGAACATTCGGCGGCAGCGCTGGACCTGGCTGACCGTTTGCAAACGCCAGTGTTTGTGATGACCGACCTTGATATCGGTATGAACCAGCGCCTGTGTAAACCCTTCGTTTGGGAAGAGGGCCGCGACTACGACCGCGGCAAGATCATGACGGCCGAGATGCTGGAAGCCGGTCGTGATTTTGGCCGCTATAAGGATGTAGACGGTGACGGCATCCCCTGGCGCACTTTGCCCGGCACTCACGCCACCAAAGGCAGTTATTTCACGCGCGGCACCACGCGTAACCCTTACGCCCAGTATTCAGAGCGTGGGCCGGACTACATCTACAACGTGGAGCGCTTGCTCAAAAAATTCGCCACGGCCGCCACCCTGGTGCCACAGCCTGTTGAGCGCAAGGCCGCCCACAAAACCCGGCTGGGTGTGATCTATTTCGGCTCCACCAGCCCCGCCATGCAAGAAGCGTTGGACAGCTTGCAGGAAGTCGAGATTCACCTGGACGCGCTGCGCCTGTGCGCCTTTCCGTTCCCTGATTCGGTGGCGCAGTTCATTGCGGCGCACGAGCAGGTGTTTGTGGTCGAACAAAACCGCGATGCGCAGATGCACGCGTTGCTGGTGAATGAGCTGGACATCGACCCCGCTAACCTGGTGCGGGTACTGCATTACGACGGCACACCGATCACGGCGCGTTTCATCACGTCGGCAATTACCAAACACGTGCATTCGATTGCGGTGGAGCCGCACCATGCCCACGCCAAAGCAGCGCCGATCAAAGACAAGGAAACCGCATGACTTATCTTGCCAAACCCCGCCTGCATCACCCGTCGCTGGTCGCCAACGAGGTCGGCTACACACGGCGCGACTACGAAGGTAAAGTCTCCACACTGTGTGCCGGTTGTGGGCACGATTCGATCAGCGCCGCGATTGTGCAGGCCTGTTATGAGCTGAACGTCGAGCCACACCGCGTCGCCAAACTCTCCGGCATTGGCTGCAGTTCCAAAACGCCCGACTACTTTTTGGGCGCATCACACGGTTTCAACACCGTGCATGGGCGCATGCCCTCGGTACTGACGGGCGCCAATCTGGCCAACCGCGATTTGTTGTATCTGGGCGTTTCGGGTGACGGCGATTCGGCTTCGATTGGTTTGGGCCAATTCGCCCACGCCATGCGCCGGGGTGTGCGCATGGTCTACATTGTCGAAAACAATGGTGTGTATGGTTTGACCAAGGGGCAGTTCTCGGCCACGGCCGACCAAGGCAGCAAAAGCAAGAAGGGCGTGGTCAACAGCGACAGCGCGATTGACCTGGTCGGCATTGCCCTGCAACTCGGCGCGACCTTTGTGGCGCGAAGTTTTTCAGGCGACAAGGCACAACTCGTGCCCATCATCCAAGCCGCCATGGGCCACGGTGGCGCGGCTTTTATTGATGTGATCAGCCCCTGCGTGGCTTTTAACAACCACGCCGGCAGCACCAAGAGTTATGACTACGTGCGCGAGCACAACGAGGCCGTGAGTCGTATTGACTTCATCACCAGCCGCGATGAAATCACCACACAGTACGCGCCCGGCTCAATGGTCGAGGTCGAGCAGCACGACGGCAAGTTCCTGCGCCTGCGCAAACTCAAAGCCGACTACGACCCCACCGACCGCCTGTCCGCCATGAGCCAGGTGGCAGCGCATCAAGCGCGTGGCGAGGTGCTGACGGGGCTTTTGTATGTGGACCCTGAGGCGGGCGACTTACACGCGTCCATGAATACCAGCGCGGCACCGCTCAATGCACTGGGTGTCGGCAAACTCTGCCCCGGCGCGGGTGCGCTTGAGAAGTTGAACGCGTCTATGCGATAAAAAGGCTGACTGGTGTGGCGGCCCGGCAGTCGCATAGCGAACTAGCCTGGTGGACAAAATCGTGGTCAAGAATGTCCAGCGGCCTATCACGCAGGCCCTGCTGACTTTGGCAGTTGCGCTGGTTTCCCCCGGCCATACGAAGCCTTCCCTATAAATCACGGCCGCTTGAAAGCAGCCAAAGCGCATCGCTGTTTTTGGCCCGACGTCGGGTATTAGTTTTTCTCATTTCGGCAGGCTTTGTCCGCGCAGGCCCCACGGCTATTTGAATTGCAACGCATTCTTAATGCAACTGCGCACCGTCATTGATTTTGGTAAGTGCCAGTAGGTGAGTCAGGGCAAATTGGTAGGTGCCAGGTGCTGCCGGCGTAGCACTTTCCGCCATTCATACTGTCAGAACCTGTCCCGTTAGGCCGCTGCGCAAGCACCGGATATAGGCCAGACCAATTTGCGTGCCACTGACGGGTGCGAAACCCGGGAATGCCGCGCAGGCGGCGGGCGGGGTTCCTTCCACCAAACTGGGGCTGACGGCATTGATCCGCAATCCGTTACCCAGCTCTGTGGCAGCTGCGCGCACCCAGCATTCCAGTGCGCCGTTGACCATGCTTAACGAACTGCCGCCAATGATCGGTTCGCGGCTGGTGGTTCCGGTGGTCAGCACAATCGCCCCACCGGGCTTGAGAACCGCCCGCGCCGCCAGTGCCAGGTTGACTTGCCCCATTAGTTTGTCGGTAAGGCCCAGGCCGTAGGCCGACTGCTGAAGATCCGCCGCATCAATGTCTGCCAAGCGGGCAAAGCGGGCGCGGCCTGCGGTGCTGATGACGGCGTCCAGTGGGCCTGCTTTGTCGTGTACGGCCTTGAGCAGGGCATCGATTGAATCCCGACTTGCAAGGTCTACGGGGTGTTGCGGGTCGTCCAGGCCTGCGGTAATCACCTCGCAATCATGCGCGAGCGCCTGGTATACCCAACGGCCAATCACGCCGCTGGCACCCACCAGCAAGACGCGCAGGCGCAGTGCGCTCATGGCTTGCCCGCCGCGCCCGGCGACTCACTGCCCACCTTGGACGGGGCATCAAACACACGGCCCGCCACGGCCCAATCGCCGTGGGCGACATCCTGAAACATGACGTAGATATGGGCGGGGTCATTGCCCAGGTGACGGGCCACCACGGCGGTCAGTTCGGCCGCCAGGGCCCGTTTGACTTCGGGCGACCGTCCAGCCAGCAGTTCGATTCGGACAATGGGCATTTTGATGCTCCTTCAAAAACGGGGTGTGGATGAATAACGTTGCAAAGCGTAATCGGCGGCGGGCACAGCCGGCGTGCAACCATTGACCTGGTCGGCCAGCAGGCGGGCCGCGCCGCATGACAGCGTCCAGCCATACCCGCCATGGCCGACGTTCAGCCACAGCCCGTCAATTGGCGTGGCGCCAACAATGGGGGGGCCATCGGGTGTGGTGGGTCGCAGGCCGCACCAGCCCAGCGTACCGGCTTTCAGGGTTTGCGGGTACAACGCTTCGTAATCGGCGGCCAATTGGGCCACCCGGCGGGGATCAATACGCAAATTGGCGCCCACCAGCTCTGCCATGCCCGCCAGGCGAACACGCTGCTCAAACCGAACGATGGCCAAGCGGCTTGTGGTGTCCAGCAAGGCATGACGGGGCGCCGACGCAGGATCGGCCACGTGTGCCGTCAGTGAATAACCCTTGACGGGTTGTATGGGCAAGCGCAGGTGGCCCGCGAGCAAGTGGGGTGCATCCATGCCGTTGGCTATGACCACGGCTTGCGCTGCCCAATTTTGTCGTGTTCGGGTGTGCACACCGCGTACACGGCGGCCGCTTGCATCCAGCCAAAGGCCAACTACCTCTTGCCCGGGCTCAAAAACCAAACCACGTTCGATCAGCCAGGACAGCAACGCGTGGCAAAACTGTTCGCAGTCCCCGCTGGCTTCGCCGCTGACGAGCAAGGCACCAGCAAGGGGCAAGGTCGATCGCTTCAGGCCAGGCTCCATCGCCAGCACTTCGTCGCGATCCAGCCAGCGTGTCGGGAAACCCTGGCCGCTAAAGGCTTCGGCCTGTTGTCGGGATGACGTTTGCTGTGCTGTTTGGCGCACGAGCTGCAGCACACCTGTTTGGCGGTGTTCAAACTGCACCCCGGTGGCCGCAACAAGTTCCTGCAGGCAGGTTTGGCTGTAAAGACCCAACTGCACAAAGCGGCTGCGGGCGTTGGCCGCAGCGACGGCATTGCAGTGCTTCCACAGGGCCCAAAGCCAATGCCATTGCGCCAGGCTTCCATCTGGCCGAAAGCGCATCGGCGACTGCGGGTCAAACAGGCTTTGCCATGCCTGAACAGGTAGCCCAGGCGCGGCGAAGGGCACACTGTGAGCGGGCGACAAAAACCCGCCGTTGGCCTGGCTGGTACCGGTGGCAGGGCCCGCTGCAGCCTCTAGGATCGTGACGTGATGACCGTCAGCGTGCAGGGCTTGGGCCGTTGTCAGGCCGACCACGCCGGCACCCACAACCAACACATCCATCGCAGCAGCGCGCGCAGGCACGGGGTCTGCTCAAGAGGGTTTGAACTGCTTCAACCACGTTAGGCAGGCCTCGGCCTGGTGTGCCGGCCACTGCACTTGCAGCCGGCTGCCATCGGCGCGCAGCCAGTCCACGACAATGACATCGGCGGGTTGCGGTTTGAACAGGCGTTGCCACCAGGAGCGCGAAGCCGCCGGTGCGGCATGTACGGAAATGGAACGATCCTGTGGTGACGTCAGCAAAGCACCTGGCTGCGCGGGCGAAGTTGTTGCAACCGTTGCAGCTGCTGGCACGGGTGGTGCCGACGAAACTGAAATCGGCGAAACGGTCATCGGGCCACCAGCGGCTGCCTCCATGTTTGCGACTGAAGGGCTTTCGCCCTTGCCGGCTTGAAGGTGTTTGACAAGGTTCTGGCCAAACTCATCCCACAACCGGTCGGCCTTGGTCTTGAGTGCCGACAGGCCAAAGGTGGCCAAACGGCCCACGACATCAACCTTGACCCTGAGCCGCAGCTGCGATTGCCCATCGGGCAAGGCTTCCAGATGCATTTCGGTCGTTTGCTTCATGGAACTGGCCACGCCGCTGTCTTCGCCCGTGCCTTCAGCCTTGAGGTAACGCGGTTCATCGCGTTCGACGATCCGGGTGCGCAGCTTCATCCGGGCTGTAATGAACGATACCTTGGTCACCATTTCTGCGGTGTATTCGTCAGGACTGACCACGAGCACCGATTGCATGCCCGGCACGCATTGGGCCATGGCCTGCGGGTCCAGCAACACCGCCCAGGCGCGTTCGGGCGTTGCTGGCAGGGTAAGGGTTTTGTCAATTTCCATGGGTGGCTTCTGATGCGTCGATGACGGCTTCAACAATTTGTGTGTAACCGGTACAGCGGCACAGGTTGCCTGACAAACCCTTGCGCACTTGATCCGCGCTGGGCTTGGGAGTGCGCTTGAGGAGCGCGCAGGCAGACATCAACATGCCAGGCGTGCAATAGCCGCACTGCAAGCCGCCGCAACGCTCGAAACTGGCCTGCAGGGGGTGCAGCGTTTCGCCATCCGCCAGGCTTTCGACCGTCTGAACCTTTGCGCCGTTGTGCTGCACGGCAAGGCTGAGGCATGATTTGAGCGCACGGCCGTTGACGATGACCGTACAGGCTCCACACACCCCGGTTTCGCAGCCACGTTTGGTGCCGGTCAGGTGCAGGTCGTCGCGCAGAAAATCAGCCAAGACGCGCCGCGCAGGTACGTCTGCCTGCACGGGCTGCCCGTTCACGGATAGAGATAACGCATGCAAGGGTTGCAAAGTGGTCACCATGGGTCTCCGGTTGGCGTGCGAGTGCGGGCCGTCATGCCACACCCGGCAAGTCAAAAAGTACTTCAAGTTCGCGGCAAACGGTGACCCGCACCATGGCCCTGCGGAACTCTGCGCTGCCCCGTGCGTCATCCAGCGCCTCCAGTTCATGGGCGGCGGTGTCAGCTGCTTCGGCCACAAGCGCAGCCGTGGGGACGCGCCCGGTCAACACGGCTTCGGCGTTCGGAAGACGTCTCGGCACCACACTGCTGGCGCCCACGGCCAGTCGCAGTTCGTCACACTGGCCTCGGTTCACACGGGCAGCCAAGGCGACGGTTGCCAGCGGCCGGTGCTCGGCCGCCGTGCGCATGTGGCGCGCGTATCGGCTGCGGGTGCCTCGCGCGGGGCGAGGCAAATGCACCGCCACCAGCACTTCGTCGGCTGCCAGCGCCGTGGTGAAATAGTCCACCAGAAAATCACGCAGCGTCAGTCGACGGCTCGACTGGGCACTGGCAATTTCGACTTCGGCATCCCACACCAGCAACCCGGTCGGCGGATCGGTCGACGGATCGCCGTAACACAGGTTGCCGCCCACGGTGCCCTGGTTGCGCACTTGCGGGTTGGCCATATGCCGCGCCAGATGGGCCAGCATGGGGTAGTGGGTTGCAACGGCCGGGTTGTGGCCCAGCTCGTCGTGCAAGGTCAATGCACCAATGCGCAAACCCTTGGAATCGTCCCAATCGAGCCCGCGCAGTTCGGGCAGGCCGGCCAGCGAAATCACCGCGCGTGGCGACACCAGGCGTTGGCGCAAGGCCAACATCAAGGCGGTACCACCTGCCATAAAGCGGGCATCGTCGCCATGTTGGGCCGCAAGTTTGCAAGCCTGTTCGACGTTATCCGGGGTCAACCACTCAAAGTCAACCATGGGGTGCCCCTTTTGTTGTGGCTGCCGGGACTTGTCCGGAGCCTAGCGCGTCGAGCGCAGCCAACACCTTTTCAGGGGTAATGGGCAAATCTGTGATGCGTATGCCCACTGCCGCATACACGGCGTTGGCGATGGCAGCGGCCCCTGGCAACATGGCGGTTTCGCTTGCGCCCTTGGCACCGTAAGGGCCATTGGGCTCATTGGATTCAACAATACCGCTGCGCAGCTCGGGCAACGCGTCAGCGGTTGGCATGGTGTAGTCCGCAAAGTTGCCGTTCGACAGGCGTCCTTGGTCCACCTGCATCTGCTCGTACAAGGTCCAGCCGATGGCTTGGGCGGCTGCACCGTTGCTTTGTCCGTGCACGGCCATCGGGTTGAGGGCCTTGCCACAGTCATCGCTGACAAAACTTTGAACCAGCGCCACGCGCCCGGTTTCGGTATCCACTTCTACTTCCACAGCCTGGGCTGCAAACGAGTAGGCCGGCGCAATATTTCCATACAGGTTTTTGTCGAACATCACCGTCTTCGCGTCCCAGGTTCCTTGCACCTGCAAGCCTTGGCCACCATGGCGCCAAATGTGCTGGCGCACGACCTCGGCACGGGTCTTGCGCTGGCCAGGGTCACTGATCAGGCAAACGCCGCCGTCATCCAATGCGCATTGTTCGGGTGTGGCGCCAAGCAATTGGGCTGCGGCGTCCAACAGGTTGTCGCGTGCAGCCTTTGCTGCAACCAGCGCTGCATTGCCGGCAACGATAGTGACGCGCGAGGCGAGGGACCCTACGGCAAAGGGCGCGGCGTCAGTGTCGGGTGACACAACTTGCACATGGTGAAGCGGCAGTTGCAGTTCGTGAGCAACAATCTGGCTGAGCATGGTTTGCGCACCCTGGCCCATGTCGCCTTCAGCCGTGTGCAGCACAACACGCCCGTCTTCGTTGACTTTCAGCAGCACGGTTGATCCGTCCCAGTTGCCGATGGTCCGGTTGCCGCTCACATGCATGGCTGCAGCCACGCCTTTGCCGCGACGCCTGGTGGCGGTGCCAGCGACGGGCGCAGCCTGATGCCAACCGATTGCCTGCGTGCATTGGTCCAGGCATTCGACCAGCCCCGTACTGCCGATTTGCCACCCGTGTACAGAGGTTTCGCCGGTGCGAATGGCATTGGCCTTGTGGACTTCCACAGGGTCCAGACCCAAGCGCCGTGCCATGGTGTCGATATGGCTGTTTAGCGCAAACAACATTTGGGTTCCACCAAACCCGCGAAACGCGCCATGCGGCGGATTGTTGGTGTAGGCCATCGTCGCGTGGCAACGCACGTTCTCCAGCCGGTGCATGTTGTCGCTGCGCATGGCGGAGACATGCATGATCTCACCACACAGGCCGGCGTAGGCGCCACAGTCGGCCACGATGCGTACATCCTTGGCCACAATTAGGCCGGCGCGGCTCATGCCCAGCCTCAAGTTGATGGACTCGGGCAGGCTTGAGCATGCCGCCAAAAAATCCTCCAGGCGGTTGTTGACCAGCCTGACCGGGCGCCCGCAACGAAGCGCCAACAAGCCAGCCAGCAAGGTGTTGTCATCTTCAATGATCTTGCCGCCAAATCCACCGCCCACGGTGGGGGCAAGCACGCGCACCATGGAAACCGGCAGCTCCAATGCGCTGGCAAGGCGGCCACGGGCCAAAAAGACAGATTGGGTGCTGGTCCAGACCTGCAGCCGGCCGTCTGCGTCGACAGTGGCCAACGTGCCCATCGGTTCCAGGTAACCCGGATATTGGGCATGGGTGTTGTAAGTGGCCTCATGGACCAGGTCGGCCTGGGCAAATCCGGCATCTACATCGCCCCGGTGGAAGCGAATTTCGTGCGCCAGGTTGTTTTGGCGACCCGGGTGGATGTGGGGAGCCGCTTCGTCCATCGCCTCTTGCGGTGTCAGGATCGCAGGCAACTCCTCGTATTCGACCCGAATCAGGTCCAGTGCATCGCGGGCAAGCTCTTCCGTATCAGCAGCCAGCGCAGCGACTTCTTCGCCGGCAAAACGCACGATGCCCTCTGCAAGAATTCGGCGCTCCTTGTGGCTGACACCCCAATAGGCGCGCGGCGCATCGGCACCCGTCAGCACCACCCGCACACCGGGCAACGCGCGGGCCGCCGCAGTGTCAATGGATACGATGCGGGCACTCGGATGCGGACTGCGCAGTACTTTTGCGTGCAGCATGCCGGGCAATTTGAGATCGCCGGTGTACAACGCACGCCCCGTCACTTTGGCGCGTGCGTTGACCTGGGGTGTGTCTTGACCAATCGTGGATGTACTCATCGGTGGCTTTGGCAAAAGGGGTGATCCGTATCTGCAATACCAGAGAGGGTGTCAACGCTGGCTTGACGCTTACTCCGCCGTGATTTTCAGGTCTTGAATGATTTTGCTCAGGCGCGCAAAGTCGTCGGCATTGATTTTCGAAAGATCCTCCGGCTTGCCACCCATCGGACGTGCACCAAAGGACGCCATTTTTTCCACCACATCAGGCATGCGAAGTATGTCGTTCATGTGCGCATTGAGCGTCTGGATGGCATTGGCAGGTGTGCCTTTGGGTGCCATGATGCCGTGCCAGGCGCCTTCCTTGACAGTGGGGTAGCCTTGCTCGGCCACTGTGGCCAGGCCAGCGATAAGCGGCGTGCGGTCGGGGTCTGTCAACGCCACAGCCACCAGCTTGCCAGCGGCGATGTGCTGCGCCACTGGTCCATAGGTCGTGTAACCCATTTGAACGCGCCCGGTCAGCATCTCGGGAATCATGGGCCCGATACCGCGGAAAGGAACGTGTTGAACTGATATACCGGCCGCCTTGTTGAGCAATTCGGCCGCAATGTGCATGGGTGAACCGGCACCGGGGCTGGCGTAATTGAGCGGCTTGCCGGATTTGGCAACGGCCACCAGGTCTTTCACGGATTTGATACCTGCGTCGGGGTGGGCCACCAGCAAGACGGATTGCAGGCCGGTCAGAATGACTGGCTCAAAACTGGTCAAGGGGTCATAACTGGCGGCAGGTGTGAGCTTGAGCAACATCGGCGCCGTCGTCATCGGGTTGGGGGTGAACAAAAGCGTGTAGCCATCTGCCCTGGCCCGGGCTACGAACGTGTTGCCGACCGTACCACCGGCGCCGGCCCGGTTGTCCACCACAACGGTTTGCTTCAGGCGCTGGGTCAACTTCTCGGCATAAAGCCTGGCCATTGCATCGGTGTCTCCGCCGGGCGGGTA
>JANOXL010000402.1:0-20123 GCA_031418395.1 Rhodoferax sp.
GGCGGGATCAGGCCGACGGGGCACTCAGCTACGCGGCTGTCCCCCGCCGCGAAAAACACGCACCCAAGTAGCCAACGTGTGGCGCGCGGCTCCTCCTTGATGCCGCTACGCTGAATGCCCCATCGACCTGATCTGGGTTGAAGTGCGGGTGTTTGAACGCTGAACTCGTCCAATTGAAAGTTCTTTAAACAGTTCAAGCACATATCATGCCGCCCATGGCCCTTATCAACGGCAAGGCCATTTAGTCGATGTCACGTTTCGCCGCATACTAAGTTTCGCTAGGGGCATCTATGAGTGATTGGGACTTTCTGCACGATATGCAAAATGACGGCTATAGCCCGGAGCAAATAGCGGATGCCGCTGCTTGTGGGTATAACCCTTGGGATTGGGTGCCCATACATGAGCAAGACTTACAACCAAAGCACTCACAAGTTGATTCTGATCTGGAAATGCTTTTCGAGGCTTTGGTTGATAACGCTAGGTCTTACTACGAACTCACGAATCGCTACATGCAAATTTGGGGTGAGTTGGGAGAGTTTTATGCTGAAATCTGGTTCGGACTTAAACGCCACTCGGCCCATTGGCCCGGCTCTGACGGCACAATTGCCGGCAAGCGTGTTGAGGTAAAGACCATCTCACCAGAGAAAGCCGGCGATCAAGTGCTCGTCAAAAGGCAAGGTGATTTTGAACAGTTGCTCATTATTCGCATTGATGAGGATTTCCAGTTCCAAGGTAAGCTATTTGAGAGAAGCGAGCTAAAGGGAGTGGCTGGCAAGTTCCTTAGAGGGCGATTCAAAGATGACGAGAGCGAGGCTTAGCTCCGGCGCTGAGGCTTTAAAACCTCGGATTAGCTACCATGCCGGTCGTTTCGACCGCCGCGATCTGAACCGCCTGGTGGCCACACTGAGCTCGCAGCCGTTGCCCTTCTACAACCTCCACCCAGATCATGCCGATGGGGCATTCTGCGCAGCGGCATCAAGGAGGAGCAGTCGGCCCTAGGCCGCTGCGGGGGACAGCCGGGGAGCAGAGTGCCCCGTCGGCGTGATCCCACCACAAATAGAAGCGCCATCCGGCAACTTCAAACAATATCAAGATCGATCAATTATTAACACCCATGTTAACAAAATGACACTGCACTGAGAATTTGCAAGAATCAGACCTCTAGGTCTCGTGGAATATAAACAATTAGCTATAATTATTATAGCAACTCAAAACCACTTCGTTTGCAACCCGCAGCACCGACAGTCAGTGCAACGAAAGCCCGAAGCGATCAGAGCAATCGTCTGCTTTCACATCCGCCCCTGCTGGCGCAACAGATGCCCCCGCTCCCGAATGCCGCGCTCGCCGCGATGCAGCGCCTCTGCGTTGGTGTGAACCGAATACGAGCCCATGTGCAATTCATGTGGGTGCGGCACGGCAGAGCCGACGACGAAGGCCGTGTCTTGCAGCGCTTCAAATTCGATGGCTTGGCTGCCTGCTTCAAACACCACCATATCGCCCGTGTGCAGAGCTGCTGGCGCTTTCAACGCGCCTTCGCCCACGGCAGCCCAGGCCACGCTATGGCCAGCGGGTGGCTCAAAGCGCCAGCGTTGCCCAGCTTGCAGGTGCAGGCCCAAATAAGTCATATCAGACGGCGCGGGAACCGGGCTGCTTTTGCCCTCGTAGCTACCCAGCAACACCCGCGCTGGGCCAGCGTGTGGGATGTCTTTCGGGTCAAGGTAACGGCTGTAGGCAGTAGCCAGCTCCAGCTCTGGCGGCATGGACACCCAAAGCTGAAACCCCAAGACGCGATTGCGATCTGCTGGGCCGCCGCGGTGCCACACGCCGCCGCCGGCCATCATCCATTCGACGCCGCCAGTGGGCAACGTGCCGCGCTCACCGAGCTCGCCTGTGGTGTCTTCGTAGGCGGTTCGGCCATCCATCAGGTAAGTGAGCGTGGCGATGCCCGAGTGCGGGTGCATGCCAAACTGCGGCGGCTGGCCACCTGCGGCAGACTCAAACCGGTCCAGAAAAATGAAAGGTTTGAGCACGTCGCCCAAATCGCCAGGGCTGACCAGGCGCGTGATGGGGCCGTGACTGCTGCCACGGGTGCGATGAACCATCGCGCGGGGCGCAGCCTTGGGCGAGACGGCAGGAGTGGTGCTAGTGGGGGTGAGGACGGCGGACATGTTGTGCTCCTTAAGCTTGACGAAACTGAGCCGGCCGCTGATGCCATACCACCAGCGCACACAGCAGGCCCAGCACGATGGCAGGGATGGATGAACCGGGCACCACCAGCCAGTGCGAGAGGGTCGCGCCCAGCATCGTAGCGCCAAGCAAAAGGCCCGCGTAAAGTGCGGTCGCGGGCAAAAGCAGCAGGATCGCACCGACCACTTCGATGCCGCCCGTCACATAACGAAACCATTGTCCAAAACCAATGGCTTCAAAGGTGGCGACCATTTGCGGCACACCCGCCAGCTTGGCTGCGCCTGCGGCGGCAAAGGCTAAAGCCAGCACGATACGAATGCCCCAAAAAATGCGATTTTGAGTGCGATTTTGGGTGCTATTTAGGGTATTAGAAAAAGTAGCCATCTTGAATTCCTTGCATTGAATTGAACCGATGGCTGAAGATTAGGGCTTTGCTCATTACTTTACTAGATGGGACAATTGGTTTTTAATATCCCATATTTATTAGTAATTGAGTGAATGATTTGAAATGATCGACCTGAACCAGTTGGCGGTTTTCGTGCAGGTGGTGCAGGCCGGAAGTTTTGCCCTGGCCGCCCGCCGCCTGGGCATGCCGCCCACCACGCTGAGCCGCCGGGTGGCGCAACTGGAAGACACCTTGCACGCCCGCCTGTTACAGCGCTCGACCCGCAAGTTGAGTTTGACCGACGCGGGCCGAACCTTGTTTGACCAAAGTGTGGGGCAGCTCGATGCACTGCGGGATGCGGCGGATCAGTTATTGGGCGACCGCAAAACCCCCAAGGGCAACATCCGCGTGGCGGCATCGGCGAGTTTTTTTGATTTTTTTGAGATGCAATGGGTGGCAGAGTTTTTGGCCACTTATCCGCTGGTGCGGATCGAGTTTGTGCTGAGCGACGAGATGGCGGATTTTGTGGCGCAAGGCATTGATGTGGCCTTCAGGGGCAGCTCGGAGTTGCCAGACTCCAGCCTGGTGGCGCGCAAGCTGGCCACGGGCGCCTTGGTGCTTGTCGCGAGTCCCGCTTACCTGGCCCTTCATGGCACACCCCGCAAGCTGGCCGATTTGGCGGCGCACGCCTGCATCACGGCCGGCCACAACGCAGGTTCGGCCGTTTGGCGCTTCGCAGGGCCGAGCGGGCCCGTGTCGATCTCGGTGAACGGGCGATTCAGCGCCAACACCGGCCAAGCCCAAAAGAAAGCCGCCCTCCAGGGCTTGGGCATCAGCTTGCTGCCGAGCAACTCGGTACAGGACAGCCTGCGCAGCGGCGAACTGGTGGCCGTGTTGCCTGGTGTGGCCAGCAGCGTCGGCAACATGTACGTGGTGTACCCCAGCCGCCGCCATGTGCCCAGCGCGGTGACGGCCTTTGTGGAGATGGCGGCGCAGCGCTTGTTGGCGGTGATAGGCTGACGTGGCGACATGGGGCAGGCTGGCGTTTGGGTTCAGTCGCCGGATCAGTCCGACGGTGCACTCAGCTACGGGGCTCTCCCCCGCAGCAGCCTGGGCGCCTGGGCGGGCAGGTTGAGCGGGTGATTGCCTTATGCCGTTTGCGGGTTACGGCGGGGGCGTCAACACGAGAGCGGTTTCTAACGGTCACCGGAATCTGGCAGCCAAAATCAAGGCGAATCCAGCCAATCGCTCACGGCCCGATTGAACTGCTCGGGCTTGCGCAGCATCATCCAATGCCCGCTTTCAATACCCACCACTTTCCCGCCGGGGGTGGCGGCTACGGCGTCCAGCCACTGGGGTGACTGGAACATGAAGGGCTTGCGTTTGCCGTAGATGTAGAGCGTGGGCCACTTGGGTTTGATGTGCGCCAGGTCAGTGAAGCCGCCGAAGGCCTTCATCCAGTTCATGGCGTAAGGGTAGTTCATCTGCCAGGAGATAGCGTCGGGCGCGTTGCGGTTGCCAATGGCCTGGGCCATCCAGCGGGTCATGCGGTTGGCCAGATTGGGAAATTTCGGACCGAGGCGCCAGGCCCAGGCCAGCCAATATTGGTAGGCGAACGCGCCGAGTTTGGCACTGAGTGAGAGCGACCGCACCAGGGCCCCTGAGTTGTGGTCGCCAATGTCCACGCCGACCAGGCGTTTCACGTGCAGGGGATTTTGCATGGCGTACTCGTAGCCAAACACGCAGCCCCAATCGTGCAGCATCAATGTGACCGGCGAGCTGGGGCTGACCTCCATCACGATACGGTTAATCAGCGCGGTCATCTCGCGGTGACTGGTCGGGCGTGGAGGCTTGGCCAGGTCGTAACCGGGCAAGTCGAATCGCACGCATCGAAAGCGGTCTTTGAGCACGGCCGTTACGCCGTCCCACAGGTGGTGTGAATCAGGCCAGCCGTGAACCATGAGGATGGTCTCACGGCCTGTGCCCTCTACCAGTATCTCAATGCCGTCAATGGTGAAAGTTGGAGATTGCATACCCAATTGTGCCAAGATGTTCCCATGTTGATTTCTGAACACCTGCGCGATCTCCAAGTAAACCCTGCGCGCCACCCCAATGGCCACCCGCATTTAAGCGCCGCCAGTGGCCTCGTGCGCGTGGGCAGGCGCCTGTACGTGGTCGCGGACGACGAAAATCACCTGGGCATGTTGAGCGCAAACGGGCGCGCGCCCCTGCAGTTGATACGCCTTTTTGAGGATGATCTGCCCCTGGAAAAGTATCAGCGCAAAAAGGCCAAACCCGACCTCGAAAGCCTGGTGCATTGGCCGGCCACGCCGGGTTACCCCTTTGGCGCGCTGTTGGCCTTGGGCTCTGGTTCCACGCCGAAGCGCTGCCAAGCCGTGTTGCTGCCGCTGGACGCAGCGGGCAAGGTGATTGAGCGCCTGCAAACGGTAGACCTCAGCCCGCTGTACCAGCGCCTGCGCAGGAGTTTTTCTGATCTCAATATTGAAGGCGCGTTTGTATCCGAAGGTCAGGTGTGCCTACTGCAGCGCGGCAACAAAGGTGCTTCACCCAACGCCATCGTCCGTTTTCATGCCAACGACTTCATCGCCTGGCTCAAAGGAAATCAAAACGAACACCCGCCGGTGCTGGCG
This sequence comes from Rhodoferax sp., assembly GCA_031418395.1. Taxonomy (GTDB): domain Bacteria; phylum Pseudomonadota; class Gammaproteobacteria; order Burkholderiales; family Burkholderiaceae_C; genus JANYCG01. Next base: position 5,224 of record JANOXL010000402.1, read on the forward strand.
ATCCATCAGATCGACTTGGGCGAAGTTGAAGGTGTGCCTCTGTCGCTCACGGATGGTGCGGCCTTGGGTGACCAGCGAGGGGCAGGTTCCTGGGTGTTTAGCGCCGTCGCGGAAGATACCGACAACAGTTACCTCGATGGCGCCTGCGTGGCATCCGTCATTGGTATTGCCGATGCCGAAGGTCGCGTGGTGCAGATGCACCGGCTCAAAGGTGCACCCAAGGTGGAAGGCATCTCGGTGCAAACACGTGGCAGGGAACTGGTGGTGAACATGGTGACAGACGCCGATGACCCGGTGCTTGCTTCGCAACTGCTGCGCGTGCGCTTGAAAGTGCAGAATTAGGTTGAAGTAGCCGAGGTAAATGATTGGGCTGACGAGGCTTTTGCCCCGGCCCTTCAGTCGAGTCTGACGACGCGGCCCGGATTCATGAGGTTGCCGGGGTCCAGCGCCCGTTTGATGGCGCGCATCATCGAGAGCGCTACGGGGGACTTGTGCTGCACGAGTTTGTCGACTTTCATGCTGCCCACGCCGTGTTCGGCAGAGATCGAGCCGTCAAACGCCTGCACAGAATCGAACACCAGCGTGTTCACGGCAGCCTCGTGGTCGCGCAGAAAGGCCAACTGGTCCACGCCCACCGGCGCCTGCACGTTGTAGTGCAGATTGCCGTCGCCCAAATGCCCGAAGTTGACAAAACGCACACCGGGAAAGGCTTGGGCCAGCAGGGTGTCGGTGGCCTGCACAAAAGCGGGAATTTTCGAGACCGCGATCGACACATCGTGTTTGATGTTGGGCCCTTCCATCGGCTGCGCCAGGGGAATGCTCTCGCGGATGTGCCACAGGGCTTTGGCCTGCGCCTGATTTTGGGCGACGACGGCGTCGGTCACGCAGCCCTGTTCCAGCGCGGTTTCCAGCAGGCGCTCGAACTGCCCGCGTGCGTGGGTTTCTGATTCGTGGTCGGAGTTTTCGAGCAGGACACACCAGGGTGTTTGTTCAAACAACGGCACTTTTTGCTGCGGCATGTGGCGTGCCACCAGCGACAGCGCAAACTGGCCCATCACCTCAAAACCGGTCAGCCCCGCGCCCAGACGCTGGTGCGCCAGGCCCAGCAGTTGCGCGGCGGCATCCAGCGAAGGGACGGCGGCCCAGGCAGTGAGTTGCGCGGCGGCTTTGGGATAAAGCTTCATGGTGGCGGCCGTGATGATGCCCAGCGTGCCTTCAGAGCCAATGAACAGATCGACCAAATCGTAACCCGTGTTGTCCTTGCGCAGGCCCGAAAGGCCGTTCCACACGTCGCCCTGCGCATTGACCACTTCAAGTCCCAAACACAGGTCGCGCGTGTTACCAAAACGTACGACCTGCGTGCCGCCCGCGTTGGTGCCCAGGTTGCCGCCGATGGTGCAACTGCCTTCAGCCGCCAGGCTCAAAGGGAATAGAAAGCCCGCGCGTTCGGCGGCTTCCTGAGCCTCTTGCAAGATGCAACCGGCCTGCAAGGTCATGGTGAGGTTGGCCGGGTCGATCGCCAGCACCTGGTTCATGCGCTTGAGGCTCAGCACAATCTGCTGGCCAGAGGCGTCGGGAATCGAACCAATCACCAAGCCGGTATTGCCCCCCTGCGGCACCAGGCTGATCCCCAGGGCATGTTGGTGTCGAGCGCACAGGCGCACCACCTCAGCGACCTCATGGGTCGTGCCGGGGCGAACGACGGCCAGCGCCCGGCCTTTGCTGCGCCCGCGCCAGTCGGTCTCCCAGGCGCTCAGGTCGCCTTCGGCCAACACGTGGGCGCTACCCACGATGTGGTGCAAGGCGGTGATCAAGTCTTGGGTCGTTGTCATCTTGTGGTTCATCAAGGCGCTGGGGTATCAATAACCGGGGCTATTGCCTTCGCGTTTTTGAAACGCAGCTTCACGTGCAGCACGCAGGCGGTGAAAAGCGCCAGGCACAGCACCACTTCCAGCATTCCCAGCCAGTTGCCCGGTGGCTTGTCGCTCCAGCCCCGCACCACACCTTCGATGAAATAGAGCCACACCAGCAAACTCAGCCAGCGGTAGGTGTACATGCGGTGTTTGAGCAAGCCCGCCAAGGCGAAACACAGAGGCAGCACTTTGAGTGCCAAAAAAAGCGAACCGCCGGGTTTGATGGGCGCGATCACCATCTCCCAGGCCACCCCGAGCACCACCAGGCCCACCAAACTGCTCACGGCAAGCCAGCGGGTCATGTTGACGAGTGGGTCAGCGCGAACAGGAGCGGCAAAAGCGGGCGATGCATTGGCCGCGGTGGCCAGGTTTTCAGAGGGGTTCATTCGAGTGGCATCATACCGGGATGAACCTGACGAGAAACCTCACGGAAAACCTGATGTCGTTTCCCTGGAAGCGTGTGGCTTTGAACCTGCGTGAGCGCTTCAAAAATGACCAATTGGCTCTGACGGCCAGCAGCCTGACCTTCACCACCATCATCGCGCTGGTGCCCTTCATCACCGTGGCGCTGGCGGTGTTTACCGCGTTTCCGATGTTCTCTACCCTGCAAACCGTGTTGCAGCAGTGGCTGGTGGAAAGCCTGGTGCCCGACAACATCTCGCGCCAGGTGTTGGGCTACCTGACCCAGTTTTCCGGTAAAGCCAGCCGATTGGGCACTTTAGGTGTGATGGTGTTGTTTGCGACCGCGTTGGCCCTGATCCTCACCATTGACCGCACGTTGAACCGCGTCTGGCATGTTCCCAAAGCGCGCCCGTTGCGCCAGCGCGTGTTGATTTATTGGACCGTGGTCACACTGGGGCCGCTCCTGTTGGCGGCCAGTTTGGCGATCACCTCTTACGTGGTCTCCGCCGGCAGCGGCGTGGTCAAGCTGCCGGGCGGCGTGCGTTGGCTCCTTGGGCTGCTGGAGTTTGGCCTGCTCGCAGGCGGGGTGGCGTCTCTCTTCCGTTTTGTGCCCAATACCTACGTCGCCTGGTCACACGCCTGGGCGGGCGGCTTGTTTGTTGCCGTGGGGATCGAGCTGGCCAAGAAATTGCTTACGCTGTATTTGAGCGCCATGCCCACGTATTCGGCGGTGTACGGCGCGTTTGCCATCTTGCCGATTCTGCTGGTGTGGATTTACCTGGCCTGGCTGATTGTGCTCACCGGCGCGGTGCTGGCGGCGTGGTGGCCTTCGCTGAACCTGGGCGCGACGCGCAACCCCACGGCGCACGGCTGGCACTTTCAGCTGGCGGTCGAAGTGTTGCGCGAATTCGCGCGACTACACGCCGGCAGCAATGGTGGCGAAAGCGGCAACTACAACCACAACCACAACTACAACGACAACCGAATCCCCAGTGGATCAGTGGCGACGCCAAACAAATCCCTGCGTAAATCACAACTCGCCCGCGCCTTGCAGGTCGATGCCGCCCAGTTGGAGCCCGCACTCAACGTGCTTTTGCAATTGGACTGGCTGGGCCAGATCGATGAAGTCATCACCGACGCCGAACCACGCCTGGTGCTGCTGGCCGACCTCGATCACACCCGGCTGGCCCCGTTGGCAGAACGATTGCTGCTGTCCAAAAACGAAGCCACTTATGCAGTGTGGGAGGGCGGCGCGCTGGCCGAATTGAAGTTGCGCGAGCTGATGGTGCGGTGAATTGGCTTGACGGGTCATCAAAGCACAAATTAACATGGGTGTTAATTGTTGCGTGTCCTTGATGAAATTTTGGGATTTTTGAGCAAAATAGGCTTCCGGGTCTCGAAAAATAAGCGTAACTAGCTGCTATTTATATAGCAACCAATACGCTCGGAAAATCCCCGAAACACGCAGCAAACCCACCCAGCCGCCTTCAAATTTTCACTTTGCCCAGCCAGATATCTTTGTACATCGCCCAGTCACCCGCAAAGCTGTAGAAAGGGTATTTGAAAGTCGCGGGGCGGTTCTTTTCAAAGAAAAAATGACCGACCCAGGCGAAGGCGTAGCCACAGATCAAACCGTACAACAGGTATTGCCAGCGCCCTGTGGCCAGCAACATCGCAAGGCAGGCCAGCGAGAGGGTGGTGCCGACAAAATGCAAGCGTCGACAGGTGATGTTGCTGTGTTCGCTGAGGTAAAACGGATAAAAGTCCGCGAAGGAGCTGAAGCTGCGCGGTACTTCTGTGGAGGTGGCGTGTGCAGGATCGGACATGGCCGGACTCTACAACTTTTTCACCGCCGTGTCAGCCGGGCATGCACCCAATCCGCATCCACCAACAAGCGGTGGTCGTCGCCAAATCGGCCCACCAATTGCAGGCCTACAGGCAGACCGTTGCGCCCGGTGGCGAAAGGCAAATGGACACAGGGCAGGCCCAGCAAAGTCCAGGTGCGGCAAAACAGCGGGTCGCCCGTGTTGTCAAGCCCCTCGGGTGCTGTGCCCAGCGTGCTCGGGGCCAGGATCACATCACAGTGGTCAAACAGGGCCGCAGCGTGCTGGCGCGCTTGGGCGGTCGCCTGCAGGTGGGCTGCATGGTCGCTCCCGCTGATGGCCAGGCCTTGAGCCAGCAAGGTTTGCAAGGGGCTGCTGAGTTCGGCCAGGTGGTGCAGACGCTCCGCGCTCAAGGAGCGGGCAGTTTCGAATGCCTGCACCGCTTTTTGTAAGGCAACCAGGCCGTGCAAGTTGGCTGGCAATTCAAGCGGGGTAGCGTGGCCTGCCAAAGCCGCGAGGGCTTCTGACCAGGCGAGTTGGGTATCGTGATCCGCCATGTCCCATTCGGGTGTTTGGCACAAGGCGATACGCGGCGCCGGGCTTTGTTCGGCCACCTGTGCGGTGACAAAGTTGTTCGGATCAAACAGCCGCGCGTCGCCCGTGAGCACCGCCCCCAGAAGTGCGACATCACGCACGCTTCGCCCAAAAGCGCCAACGGTGTCCAGCGTACCCGAGAGGCTTTTGACACCCGCTTGCGGCACCCGGTTGTGGCTCGGTTTAAAGCCGACGATGCCGCAGAATGCCGCTGGTCGAATGACGGAGCCCGCTGTTTGGGTGCCCAGTGCCAAAGGCAGCATGAAATCAGCCACGGCGGCGGCTGAGCCACTGGATGAACCGCCCGGGGTGTGCGTCAGCTTGTGGGGGTTGCGTGTGACGCCAGGTGCCATGTTGGCCAGCTCGGTGGTGACTGTTTTTCCGAGCACCACGGCCCCGGATTCACGGCACAGCGCAACGGACGCGGCATCATTTTTGGGCCGGTGATGGGCGTAAATCGGCGAGCCATAACCCGTGGGTAAATCGGCTGTGTCGAAGATGTCTTTGACACCCAAAGGCAATCCATGCAGCAGGCCTTGCACCGCGCCAGCATCCAGCTTTCGGGCGTGGGCCAGCGCGGCATCGGCGTTCAGCGCGGCGAAGGCCTGTACCTGCGGCTCACGCGCTTCTATCTGTGCCAGGCAGGCGCGCACCAAGTCGGCAGAGCTGATCTCGCGCCTTGCCAGCAACCGGGCGGCTTGCCAGGCGTCCAGCTGGTTCAGCGCAGTGGCTTTGTGGACGGGTATTGTCACGTTCGTGGTGGTCGTTAAGAACGGGCTTCAGGTGAGCTTTTGAGCAGCTTTAGGCGAGCTTCACGTCCTTGCGCAAAACCTGCATGGTTATCGCCGCCAAGGCCAACCCGAAACCAATCAGATCGGAGGTGACACCGGGATAAGCCAGAGCAAAGCCGGCCACAATGAACATCCAGCGTTCGATCAAGGTGGTCTTCTTCAATGCCCAGCCCTGAAAGCCCGCCGCGATGGCAGCAATACCCGCCGCCGCTGTGAGTGTGACTTGCGCGATGGACCACCAGTTGGCCGTGGCCAGCGCTTTGGTGGAACCCATCAGCAAGAGGCCCAGACCCGCTGGGTCGAGCACAAAAATGAAGGGCACGAGGAAGGCCGGCACGGTGTATTTCCAGCATTGCAACGTCGTTTTGTAGGGGTCGCCACCGGTGATGGCTGCTGCCGCGAAGGGCGACAGCGCGGTGGGCGGCGACACTTCGGACAACACCGCGTAATAGAAGATGAACATGTGGGCGGCAAAATCTGGCACGCCGAGTTTGATGAGCGCAGGTGCGGTGATCACCGCGCAGATGATGTACGAGGCTGTGACCGGAACTGCCAGACCCACGACCCACACCACCAGCGCGGTGTAAATGGCGGTGAGCAGAAGCGAGCCACCCGCGTAATCGATCACGATGCCGCTGAACTTGAGGCCCAGGCCGGTGAGCCCCACCACCCCCACGATCACGCCCGCGCCGGCGCAGGTGGCGCCCACGTTGAGCATGCTGACCGAGCCGTTTTCCAGAGCCTTGATAAAGGGAGACTGGATGAATTTTCTCCAGAAGCCGCCGCCTGAAAACAGGTCGCGTTGCAGCAAGGCCGTATCGCTGCGCAGGAAGCTGGTGAGCACCGAGACCACCGAGGCCCAAAACACCGACAACACGGGCGAGAACCCGACCATCATGAAGACAATGATCGACACCAGCGAGAGAAAGTGGAACCAGTACTTTTTGGTGAGGGACCAGACGGACTCGACCTTTTCGAATGCCGCGTGGTGCATGCCGTATTTGCGCGCGTCGATCTCCACCATCAAAAAGAGCGCGAAGTAGAACAGCAGGGTAGGAATCACCGCCATCAGCAACACGTCAAGGTAACTGATCTTCAGGAACTCGGCGATCAAAAAGGCCGCCGCACCCAGCACCGGTGGCGAGATGATGGCGCCCAGGCCACCCGCCGCCAGCAGGCCACCTGCTGCATTTTTCTCGTAGCCGACTTTCTCCAGCATCGGGTAAGCCACGGCGCCCAAAGTCACTGTGGTGGCGACGCCGGAACCTGAAGGACCACCCAGCAAAAACGACGCCAACACCACCGTGCGGCCCGCGCCGGTGGGTTTACCGCCCATCGCCGAGAAAGAGAAATCAATGTAAAACTTGCCTGCACCTGAATACTGCAAAAACGCGCCGAAGATGGTGAACAGGATGATGAGTGACGACGACACATCGACCGCCACGCCAAAAATGCCCTCGAGCGTCATATACAACACGCCCATCAGACGCCCCACCTCGTAACCCTTGTGGGTCCACGGCGCCGGCAAATAGGGCCCCGCCAATGCATAGGCGATGAAACAGAGGGTGACAAAGGGCATGATCCAGCCGCTGGTGCGGCGCATGGCTTCGAGTACCAGGAGCACCAGCGCGATGCCAAAGAAAATGTCCCAGGGCAGGGGCGAAGTGTTGCGGTCGCCAAAGTCGTCGCCGCCCAGGATCAGGTAGGCCACCATGGCGACGGCCAGTGCTGCCGCCATCAAGTCCCACCACATCAGGCGGTGACGGTAACGGGTGGCGACCGGAAACAACAGAAAACACAAGACCAGCACCATGCCCACATGCAGTGGCCGCAGCCACTGCGTGGGGAAAATCGCGTAAGCGGTGTAGAGGTGAAAGACCGACATCGCCACCGCCAAAACCGTCACCAGCACGGCCAGCCAACCTTTGAACTTGTTGGCGGCGCCTTCATCGGCCTCAATGAATTCTTCGGCCTTTTTGAGGGCCTCCTCACTGACGCCGCGCGCGGGGATGCTGCCTGCCGCGAGCGGGCTGCCGGAGGTGGAGGTGTCAGTCATTCGGGTTTGATTTGCGTGGTCTTAAAAAAAGAACCCCGCTGAAAAAGCGGGGCTGGGTCGGGCTCCGTGGGTGCCGTTCAGTTCAGCTTGATGCCTTTTTCAGCAAAGTATTTGATGGCGCCGGGGTGGAAGGGAATCGGCGAGGCGGCATTGGTCTGGTTCTCCAGCTTGAAGTTTTCGGCTTCTTTGTGGGCCGCGATCAAATCCGGCTTCTTGTCAAAAATCGTCTTGACGATGTTGTAGGCGGTTTTTTCGTCCATGCTGTCGGGGGCGACCAGAATGTTCATCACGGTGGCCTGTTTGTTGTCGGCGTCCATGCCGCGGTACATGGCTTTGGGGATGCTGTCTTCCACATACAGGTTGCCATATTTCTTGTTCATGGCGGGCACGGTCTCTGCATGATCCACCATTTTGATTTAGGTGCCGGGGGTGTTTGCCAAATCAGTCACTGCGGCGGTGGGCAGGCCGCCGACCCAGAAGTAGGCGTCAATCTTGCCGTCTTTCATGGCGTTGGTGGATTCGGCGGCGCCCAGGCGCTCGCGTTTCAGGTCTTTGTCCTTGTCCAGCCCAGCCGCTTCAATCACGCGAAAGGCCATCACTTCAGTGGCGCTGCCGGGCGAGCCGGTGGAGACACGTTTGCCTTTGAGGTCGGCCATCTTGTTGATGCCTTTGCCGTCAATGGTCACGATGTGCATACGGTTGGGGTAGAGCACCATCAGGGTCTTCACTGCGACTTTCTGGCCTTTGAACTTGTCTTCGCCCTTGGCTGCATCCAGCGTGGCGTCTGTCATGGCGAAGGCCACGTAGGGCTTGCCGCTTCCGATGAGTTTGAGGTTGTCCACCGAGCCGCCGGTGACTTCTGCGGTGGCTGTCATACCCGGAATGTTCTTTTGCAATGCCGCAGCCAACGCTCCGCCCAGCGGGTAATACACGCCGCCCGTGCCGCCGGTGGCAATCGACAACTGCTGCGCGCCAGCAGTGGCAACCAGGCCGAATGCGGCAGTGGCAAGAATGGCAATTTTGAAAAAGGATTTCATGGAGTTCCGAAGGAGTTCTGGATGCGGTTTATTTTGCCTGCGGGCGCGGTATTTCAGCTAATCGCTTTCCCTCAGGGCGTATCGCACTGGCACCACAAGGCCTTAGGGTAGATTAAGATCAAAACGCTGGCGTGCCGCTGCGTAAATCTACGTAAGTTAAGCTGAATTAGGCTGAAACGACCCTGATGGGCGCTTGCAACAAGATAAAACCATTTGAAACAGGAATCCTGAATGCCACACACCGTGCGAGTGAACGATGTCGATATCTCTTACCAGTGGGACGGTGCAGCCGCTGGCCCGGTCGTAGTGCTCAGCAACAGCCTCATGTCCAACTTCGACATGTGGGACGACACCGTGCCGGCGCTGGCGGACAAATACCGCGTGTTACGTTACGACACGCGTGGCCATGGCCGCTCGGGCGTGACGCCCGGGCCTTACAGCATCGCGTCGCTGTCGCAGGACTTGATCGCGCTGCTCGATGCGCTCAATGTGGGCAAGGCGCATGTGGTCGGCCTCTCGATGGGCGGCATGATCGCGCAGTATGTGGGCGCGAATTATCCAGACCGCGTCTTGTCGCTGGGCCTGTGCAACAGCGCCAGTGAAATGCCGCCGCGATCGACTTGGGCCGAGCGCATCGATGCCGCGCAAAAGGGTGGCATTGCCGCGCTGGTCGACGGCACGATCAAACGCTGGTTCCGCGAGGGGTTCATCGCAGGTTCTCCGAAAAAAATAGAGCGGGTGCGGCAGATGGTTTTGGCCACATCGGTGGACGGTTACATCGCCAATGCCAGCGCCGTGCGCGACATGTCGCAGACCACCATGTTGCTCAAAATCAAGGCCCCCACCTTGGTGATGACAGGCCGCCAGGACCCGGCTTGCACCGTGGAGCAGGGCACCGTGTTGCACCGCATGATCGACGGCTCAAAGTTCGTCATCATCGAAGACGCGGCGCACATCTCGAACATCGAGCAGCCTGACCTATTCAACCGCAATTTGCGGCAGTTTCTGGATTCGGTTTCAGCCTGATGTTCAGTCTGCAATTCAGCACAGCGCAACCCCTTTCACCCTAACGCAACGCTACACAACGAAACGTAAAGAAATTCTCATGACCTTCACCTCACCCATTGGGAAAACCACGCTCGGCATGGCATTGCTGGCTGCGGCTTCATTTGCCCACAACGCGATGGCACAGACCTTCCCCAACAAACCCGTCAAACTGGTGATCCCACTCACCGCCGGTTCGGGCGCCGACCTGGCAGCGCGCGTTTTGGCCAAGTCGCTCACCGAGATCTGGAAGCAGCCGGTCGTCGTTGAAAACCGGCCCGGTGCAGGCGGCCTGTTGGGCACGGGTGTGGTGGCGCAAGCGCCTGCAGATGGGTACACCCTGATGGTGCAGTCTGCCTCGTATTCGGCCAACCCGGCCGTCTACAAAAAACTGCCCTATGACCTGGCCAAACCGCTGGTCGATGTGGGCCTAATTGGCCTGACGCCCTATGTCATGGTGACCGCCGCCAACGGCCCTTACCAGAGCATCAAGGACCTGGTGGCTGACACCAAGGCCAAACCGGGCACCGTGGCCTTTGCCTCCGCCGGGCTGGGCAGCTCGACGCACCTGGCAGCTGAGCACTTCAATCAGACCAGCGGCATTCAGATGCTGCACGTACCCTACCAGGGCTCGCCCCAAGCCATGCAAGACACCATGGCCGGACGCACTGCCTTCTACATGGCCCCGCTGGACGCTGCCATTGGCCACGTGAAGGGCGGACGCTTGAAGGCGTTGGGCGTTACCACCCCCAACCGCAGCGATGCGGCCAGCGAGATCCCGACGGTCGCTGAGCAAGGCCTGGCCGGTTTTGATTTGAGCCTGTGGTTCGGCTTGTGGGCGCCCCCCGACACGCCTGCTGCGCTCACCCAGCAAATCAACGCCGACCTGAACAAGGCGCTCTCCGACCCCGAGGTCATCGCCGCCCTCAACAAAGGCGGCACGGCCATCCGCAAAATGAGCCCGGCGGACTTCAGCGCCTTTGTGAAGGCCGAGACGGCGAAATTTGTGAAGATTGCGCGGGATGCGAAGCTGGAGCCGCAGTAGCAGCGTTTGACTCGGGTCGAACTTGATTCGTATGAGTTTCTATTAGCTATAATATATATAGCTATGTATTCAATAAATACGAGACCTACTGCCGAATTTTCTCAAAATACTTGGGATGCAGCTGAAAATTCGCCTTTTCATACCCATTTTGGGGTTGATTGACGGTCTGTCGCGATTGTTGACGATGAGTGCCGATTAGCGCTGTTGCTGACGGCACCGCAGATCATTCGATTTTCGAAACGTCGCCGTTCGTGGGCGTGGCACTTTCGTGGAACAGGTCGAAAAGGTATTGCGCCAAGTCGTCCTCGCCAATGAAATCCGGCACCACAAAACCTGCGGGCGTGCGTTTTCCGTCCACGCCCACCACATACGCCTGCCAAAGCGCGCCCTCGCGCTGAATCTGGATGATCCGGCCAAAGACCTTGAATTTGTGGGATGACATGTTGCTGCAATGTCAACACCTTTTGCAACGACAAAGCCTTAAACCACCGAAAACGGCGCCGCCACAAACCCCCGAAACCGTGCCCGCATGCCGCGTTGCGGCATACCCGTCAAACGGTAATTGGGGAAACGCCGCAAAAATCGCCCGATGGCAATTTGGCCTTCGAGGCGCGCCAGGCTCAGGCCTGCGCACTGGTGGACGCCAAAACCAAAGGCCAGGTGGCGGTTGGCTGGTTTGCCCTGCGAGGTGTCACCACGGGTCAGGTCAAGCAGGTGGGGATTTTCAAAAACCAGCGGATCGCGGTTGGCGGCACCGATGCACAACGTGATCAAGCTGCCAGCGGGAAAATCAATGCCACCCACCTGCGTTGCGCGCACGGCGCGGCGGTTGCTGAGCTGGTTGGATGACTCAAAACGTAAAAATTCATCAACTTCGAGCGACAAGTCAATCGACTGGTCTCGTGAAATTTGACTATTGCGCTCCAATTTCAGGCGTAAATTTGCATGCTCTTTGGGCCACTCCTTCATCAAAATCAACGAGTTTCCAATCAAATTGGTGGTGGTTTCATGCCCCGCGTTGAGAATGAAAACGCAGTTCTGCAAGAGCTCTGATTCAGAAAGTTGCGCGTCGCCTTCACCTTGAATCAGTCGGGTCAAAACGTCATGTTGTGGGTCACCGGGGCGGGCTCGCCTGTCGGCCACCAAGCGCTTCAGGTACGCGGTGAATTCGGAGACCGCTGCATTGCCTAGCGCTTCCTGTTGGGCCGAGAGTTGCGGCTCCAGCGCGCCCAGAATCGCCAGTGACCAATCTCTCAGCGGGGCGCGATCAGCATGCGGCACACCCAGCAGGTTACCGATCACTTCGACGGGAATGGCACAGGCGAAGTCTTCGACCAGATCGCCGCCACCTTTCGTTTCGATTTGGTCAAGAAGGTGATCGACCAGCGTCACGAGAGCAGGCGCCATGGCGTCGATGGCGCGTCGGGTGAGGGCACCCATGATGAGTTTGCGCACACGCGAATGCAGCGGCGGATCGTTGAAAACCAGACTGGTCGTGTGGTGTTCAAAAAGCGGCGAGTCAGCACCGTATTTCGGCCCGAACTCCACCTTTTTGTCGGAGCTGAAACTGGCGGCGTCCCGGTACACCGCCACCAGGTCGGCGTGGCGCGTGAGGAAATACGATCCGTCCGGCATGCGGCGAATCGGGTCAGTCTCGCGCAAAACCTCGTAGACCGGATAGGGGTTGGTGTAGAAATCGGGCGGCAGGTCGCGCAGGTCAAAACTCGCCGCAATGGCTTGCGCGCGTGCCAGCGTCATGGGCGGTGTCGCCCGCAGTGAAGGTAGATCAGTCATGGTCAGATTTTGGCAAGTAAATCTCAAGTTGAGACAACAAGCGGGTTGCCCAAAGCAACTACGTATTGACGCCTCAAGGCCTGACGATATTATGCAGATTCCTCAACTCACTTTTCTGGAGCACATATGGCTGGATGGTATGAACTCACCAAGACCGTCAAGGGGCAGTACACCTTCGTTTTGAAGGCAGGCAACGCCGAAGTGATTTTGCGCAGCGAGCAGTACGAGGCCAAAGCTTCGGCCAGCAATGGCATAGCTTCAGTGCAAAAGAACAGTGCGGACGACGCGCGTTACAGCCGCGAGACGGCCAAAGACGGCCGCACGTATTTCAACTTGAAGGCCGGCAACAACCAGATCATTGCCACCAGCCAAATGTACAAAGACGAGTCGGGGCGCGACAACGGCATCAAGTCGTGCAAGACCAATGGGCCGACAGCGACGATTAAGGATTTGACGGCCTGAAAAACGGAGCCCCGGCCGTGCTGCGCACGGTCGTGCTTTTTTGAGTTGAAAAAATTGGGGTCAGAGTCCAATTTTTTGTTGATGTTGTTCGCAAAAATGACGCACGGAGAAAAATTGGAATCCGACCCCAAGTTTTCTTCAACTCAAAAAAGACCGAAGCGCCGCGAGAGTCTCCTCCGGCGCTTCTGACATTTGGTGATGGCCTGAATTCACGATAACGACTTTCGTCGCCGCGACGCGGCTTTGCGCCAGCTTGATCAAGCCTTGTGCCGCTTTGGGCGGCGTCATTTGGTCTACCGCGCCGAGGATGAACAACACCGGGCACACCACCTTGGCCATGGCCGCGTCGCCGCCGGCGTAATCGTTGCAGGCCTTGAAGCTGGTGTGAAAAACGTTGGCTGTCGGGTTGCTGGCAAACACCCGCTTCGCCAGCGCCAGCGAACCACCGTAAACCCAGGTGCCCGGTCCGAGCACGGAAGGCTGCGCGGCCAGGGTGGCGCGCGAAAACACGTTGACCATTTCCATGGTCTTGACGGGGCTTTTGACCGAGCCTTCGAGTAGGGCATCAGACACTTTCATCGGGAACGCGGTGCCGATCAGCACCAACTGATTCACCAAAGCTGGCTCGCGGGCAGCCACTTCCAGCGCGATCAAAGAGCCAAAACTGTGCCCGACCAGCGACACCGGGCCGCGCCCGGCAGCGCGGATCAGGCCAATCACAAAATCTGCCGCTTCGGCCATGGTGGCAGGCGGCGCGCCTGCGCTGCGGCAATGGCCTGGCAAGTCGGGTGCCAACACGTTCCAGCCGTGGTTGGCGAAATAGCGGGTTTGCAGAATCCAGACGCTGTGGTCGCCCAATGCGCCGTGAAGGAAAACCACGGTAGGTTTAGCGGCGTCCGGTGTTTTACCGCCGGTGTAGCAGTAGGTGGTGTGGTGGTTGACTACGAGGTTCATCATGCATCCTGTGAGCCGCTTGGCCTGAGCTTGTCGAAGGGCTTCGAATGGCTCGGCGCGAACGGGTTTACGAGTTGGTCTTTTCAGCGGCTTTTAGCGCACGCTTCAAGTCGTCAATCAGATCATCGGCGTCTTCCAGGCCGATGGACAAGCGAATCGTGCCTTGGGTGATGCCGCCTGCGGCCAAGGCCTCGTCCGTCATGCGGAAGTGCGTAGTGGAAGCCGGGTGGATCACCAGGCTGCGGCAATCGCCCACGTTGGCCAGATGGCTGAATATCTTGAGCGTTTCAACGAACTTTTTGCCTTGCTCGCGGTTACCTTTCAAGTCAAAACTGAAGACCGAACCTGCGCCACGCGGCAACAGCTTTTGCGCCAGCGCGTGGCTGGGGTGGGTTGGCAACATCGGGTGGCCGACGCGCGATACAAAGGCATTGCTGGCCAGGAATTCAACCACCTTTTGCGTGTTGCGCATGTGTTGCGCCATGCGCAGCGGCAAGGTTTCCACGCCCTGCAAAATCAGCCAGGCGGTATGGGGGCTCATACACGCGCCAAAATCCCGCAGGCCTTCGCGGCGCGCGCGCAGCAGGAAGGCGCCCACGGTGGATTCCTCGGTGAAGACCATGTTGTGAAAACCGTCATAGGGTTCAGCCAGTTCAGCGAATTTGCCCGACTTGGCATGGGCGCCAGCCCAGTCAAAACTGCCCGCATCGACAACGATGCCGCCAATCACCGTGCCATGGCCGCTCAAAAACTTGGTGGCCGAGTGGTAGACCAGATCAGCGCCGTGTTCGAACGGTTTCATCAACCAGGGCGAGGTGAGGGTGGAATCGACCAAGAGCGGTACCCCGGCCTCGTGCGCGATGGCGGACACCGTGGGGATGTCCAACACATCCAGGCCTGGGTTGCCCACGGTTTCGCCGAACAGGAGTTTGGTATTGGGCCGCACAGCATTGCGCCAGCCGTCGATGTCGCCTGGTTTCACAAA
>JANOXL010000403.1:0-4441 GCA_031418395.1 Rhodoferax sp.
TCGTTGCCGAACACCTGGGCGGGCAAACCGGTGGCCACATTGATCACGGTGATTTGCACGCCGTTGATGGGCAAACCGGTCAAGGTGTCAAAAAAGACACCAAAGGGGTCTATCAGGGCGGCGTCGGTCAAGATCGTCGTACCAGCCGCGCCGTCCTTGTACTCCGCCTGGATGCGCACGTTGCTAGCGATGTTAAGTCTGCAGTTGTCCGCAGCAGCCGGCGGCAAGGCGGTTTGGATGAAGCCGACAAACACGCCGGTGGAGGGGCCAGTTTCAGTGAGCGTGAGGGTTTCGCTGTCGCCGCCGCTGGTAGTGACCGTTGTGACCACCGTCTCCGCCACGAGGGCGTCCTTGTTCTGGTCGAAATCGGTGATGCGCACGAACACCGGATCGCCCCGGGCATACACCTCCGCCTGCGCCAAGGCCGGTGCGCTGGGCAAGGTCAACGCGCCGGTGCCAGGTACCGTGGGCGCGGGCAAGTTGGCCCCCTTGCACTGCGTGGGCGACACCACGACGGGCGCTGCGCCCACCGCGCTTGGCGCATACCGCAAGAGCTCAATCGTCGCCGGAGTTTGCAGGGCGGTGGTCACGGTGACGGAGCCGGTTGCCACGGCCGGCGTGGCGCCGACCTCGTAGCTGGCGCTGGCGGTGTTGGTGATCGCCGTGCCGGCCGGGGTGGCTGCCCATGCGTTTGCCGAAAGGAGCGTCAATAGAAGCGCAGATGGGAGCGCCACGCCTGCGAGGAACGTATGGAACCCCGAAAAACCAAAATCGACGGTCTTGGCACGCGCACACACCCCGCTGCCGCTTGCGCGGGCAGATGAAAGTATGCGCGTGGCAAGACCGGCTGGTGCGAAAAGCCGCACCAACCGGGCCAATCCTCGGGCAGACTGCACCATCAGGTGCAGAAAACCCAGGACAGCGAACGAAAAACCAAACATCAAGGAGGTTTAGTTGATTGTCACGTTGAAGGTGATGGTGGCGGTTTCGCCAGCCTTGATCTCACCTGCGGCGTAAGCGCCGGTGCCCCCTGCTGGCAAGGCCGTCGTGAAGTCGATGGTGACTGCCTGGCCAGCAATGGTTGCGCCGTCCGCATCGGCCGCGCCTGTCATGTAGCCGCCAGTTCCGCCGAGCGGGCGAACGGCAGATGCCACGCTGTACTCGATCTGGAAGCCGCGGCCTGTTGCACTTTCGGGTACACCTGGTGCGCCACTCAAACAGGTCGCTGCGCTGGTCGGAGCAACCAGGTTGGCGTCATGGGTGGTGGCAGCATTCAGGGCGTCGCCGATGGATGTCAACGTGGCTGAAGACGACCCCGTATTGGCCACCGTGATCGTCCACCGAATCATCGCACCCGGAATGTTTTTCGGGGCAGTGACGCCATTGAACGGGTCACACAGCAGGGTTGACGTTTTGCTGACCGTCAAAATCGGCGTGTTGAGGCGGTAGGCATCGCGGGCCACTGCCGTCGCATCACGTGCCGCGCTGGCACCCACAAAGTTGGCTTCAACCGTGACCGCATCCGCAAACACAATGTCAATGCCGGCCGTATCGGTTGCGCTCTCCACCACTGGCGTGCTGGTGTTATTGGTCGTGGTGACCGCCGTCAACGTGATGTTCGCCTGCGCGCCATTGGCCCCTGCCGCCGGTGCCGTGGCAACCACAAACAGGGTCACGGAGGCATCGGCTGCGAGCGTGGGTATGTTGTTGGCGGTGACGATCAGGTCGACGCCGGGGTCATACACGTTGTTGCCGTTGGTGTCGTAGAAGATACCGTTGGTGCCACCTGTGAGCGTGACGTCCAGGGTATCCGCCACGCCATCAATCACACCGCCCGCAAAATTCGCCGCCGTCAGGTTGTAACCCTGAGCGCTGTTGCCGGTATTGGTAAGCGTGAACCGCGTGGCGAGATTGGTGGCGTTCAGGGTCATGATGGTGACCGCGCCGCCCACTTCAACCAATGTCAGATTGACCTTGTTGTCAACCACAAAACTGGTGGCCGTGCCGGCACCGGCGGTATTGCCCGCAGCGGAGGAGCCAATGGCCGCTTGCCCGACGCCGCCCACCGAATATTGCAAGGTGGCCAAGTTGGAAATAGACGTTCCGGCGGCGGTGCCAGCCGCTTGCGCCGCGCCCCCCCACAACGTGCCTATAAAAGCCAGCGCCGCAGCCCCGGCGCGCAATCGCCGATTGAGGCGATTGGGTGAAGGTGATTTCATGATGAATTTCCTTGTGAAAAATTGAAAAACTAAAAAGAAGAACGGTGTACTTGAACAAACTCTTTCGGTGGATCCCAGTGATCTGCCAGCCCGCAGGCCGAAGGCGGCCCGTGGGTGGAGCGGTTGCGTAACCACCAAGGCGGGTGATCCAGCGTGACCAGCCCCGCTGCAACGGCAGCGCCCCATTTGCCTTCGAAAAATTGGAAGTGCAGTTTCATGGCGGGCCTACTTGATCACTGAGCGAAAACCAGCGGTTTCGACCTTCCCGGCCGCAAGCTCACCCTTGTAGGCCCAGCGGATGGCGGTGTAGTCTGCGGCCGTAGCGGTGACTTCCTTGCCGTCTTTGTCCTTGACTTTGAGCTTGTCTGGCGTGGCAAACGTCTTGCCGTCCAGTGAATAAGTGATGTCCATGTTGCCGCCAAACACACTGCCCGCCACCAGCGTGGTGTTGGCGGGCACCGGGTTGTTGATGACGATATTGCCGGCCGGCTTGGTGCCGACATTTTTGAAGGTGGTGGTGTAGATGACCTCGGTGCCGGGAATGGCTTTGGCGACCGGCGCTCGTTTGCGCTCGACTTTGCCCTGGGCGTCCTTGGTTTCTATTTCGATCTCGGCCACGTTTTTCAGCTCGATGCTGCCCTGCTGTGCGTGCGCAACATGGGTTACAGCGAGCGCCAAACTGACAGCCAGCGCCCACCCGGCGCGGGTGACGAGGTTGAGTTTTTTCATGAGAAGGCTCCTTTTGACATAGCGAATGGCGAAACTAGTTGACGGTGACCTGGAAATCGACGGTTTGGGTGGCTGGCGACAGGGTGTTGCCAAAACGCGCACTGACGGTGCGGGTGGCGGGTGTGTAGTCGGCGTTGTCAGCGTCAACGGCATCGGTTCGGGCGACACCGTTGACCTTGATGCTGCCGGCGATGAAGGTGGTTTCCAGAGGCAACGGGTCGCTGACAGTCAGATTGTTGGCCGTGCCCGCGCCTGTGACGCTGAGCACCAAACGGTAAGTGAGCACACTGCCGGGCATGATCAGGTCGCCACCTTTGGGGTCTTTGACGAGCAGCACACTTTTGGCGATGGCCACGACAAAACCGGAAACGATGTAACTTCCGACCACGGTAGACGTCGCCTGGCTGCCACCCACCACCGCGATGACGCCGCCCGTGCCAGCGCCAGGCAGTCCAGTGCCTGGCACCGCGCCGCTGGCGCCAGGCGTCAAAGAACTGGCTGTGATGCCCACGTTGCCCAGCCCGCCCAGCGCGACGCCTGCGGGAATGTCGCTCACCACGTGGATGGTGCGGGTTTCATCGGCGGCCAGCACCGGATCGTTGACACCCGGCACATACGGCGTGTCGGCATTGGGCCCGCTGGCCTGAAAACCGGGCTGCAGGCCGTTTTCAAGAAAAATGGCACCCGCAGCTGCATTGGCGGGGTTGAACTGGTCGCCCGCCAAGGCGTTGTTACGGGTCAGGCTGAACGCCTCACTGCCGTTGCCGGTGTTGGTCAGAAGCACGGTGATGGCGCGGCCAACGTCGGGTGAGTTGACCGACACCGGTGCCGCCGCCTGCAGTGTGAGCGTGACGTTGATGAGCTCGGCCACCACAAAGCTCGCGGTGTTGCTGTTGGCTACCGCTGGCACGCCGCCGATGGAATAGTTCAGGGTGACTGTGTTCGAAATCACCGAGCCCGCTGGCGCGGCCGCAAAAACCAGGGGCGTGCTTAGTCCCGCCAACACACAGAAGCAAATTGCCGAATATCGGGACAGAAGTTGTCTAAGGTCAGATCTGTACAAAACTACCCAGCCCAGGGCTTGCGCCCTGGCAAAAAAATAGGAAGAAATATTCCTTGGTGATGAATCGGCGCCGGAAATGGAACTACGCTTGGGCCAAACCAGCCCATTTAGGGCCTCTGGATTTTATGTTTTCCCGGTGATCATGCCCAAAAGAACGTTACGAAAAATTGCACTTTTCCACAATTTGACGCTCCAATTACCCGAGGTTCCACGTATCCCGCCAGTTTGCACGCCTTGCGGCGGGCGGCTGAGCCAGAATGCGCGGTGTTGGTTTTCGGTGAATTATTGAACCTTTTGGGCGGATCAAACGCCTAAATGCGGCGCGGTTGACTTTTGGCGGCCCGCCTAGCGGCTCCTCAGCGGCACATCAAGGGAAGGTTTAAATACCCAATTTGGGGTTGATTGGGCGTTAAAGTGCCCACTGTCCAAA
>JANOXL010000404.1:0-5828 GCA_031418395.1 Rhodoferax sp.
AGCAGACCGCCGTGCAGCGTGCGCCCGGAGCGGTCTACACCGAGGCGGTCACACAGGGCGTCCAGGCCATTACGTTTGCCGGGGTACATCTCTTTGGCCATGGCCAGCGAATCGACGACCTTGCCCACCAGCTTCTTGAACGGGGCCAGCCCGCACAGCTCAAACTCCCTGTTTAAAAAACCCAGATCAAAGGCCGCGTTGTGAATGATGATCTCATCGGCATCCTTGACGTAGGCTAGAAATTCCGCGGCGATTGTGGAAAAGGCCGGTTTGTCACTGAGAAACTCGGTGGTGATGCCGTGGATTTTCAGCGCCTCTTCGTGGCTGTCGCGCCCCGGATTCACGTAAAAGTGTTTGTTGTTGCCGGTGAGTTTGCGGTTGACGAGCTCGACGCAGCCAATTTCAATCAAACGGTCGCCTTGGTCGGGGTAAAGGCCGGTGGTTTCGGTATCCAGAAAAATTTGCCGCATGATGAATACTAATGGAAGTTTGCCCGCTGGGCCGCTCCCGAGGGCAAACGCGGCCCCCTCGGGGGGCAGGGAACTACACGAAGTGAGTGACCGTGGGGGCCAACTACTCTCTGGCGTGATTGATCGAGTACTTGGGAATCTCCACCGTCACGTTCTGCTGCGCCAGAAACGCCTGGCAGGAGAGGCGCGAATTCGGCTCCAGGCCCCAGGCACGGTCCAGAAGATCTTCTTCGTTTTCGTCCAGCGCATTGAGTGACTTGAATCCCTCGCGCACGATCACATGACAGGTAGTGCACGCGCAACTCATGTCGCAGGCGTGTTCAATGTCGATGTGGTTGTCCAGCAGAGCTTCACAAATCGAGGTACCGGCAGGCGCAGAAATTTCGGCTCCTTGCGGGCAATATTCAGGATGCGGCAGAATTTTGATGACGGGCATGGTGAGATTTTGCAATGAAGGCTGTTAGTGGCTTAAACAGCGCTGATGTTTTTGCCCGCCAAGGCGGTTTGAATGCCTCGGTTCATGCGTTCTGCGGCGAAGTTTTCCGTGCCCAGTGCCAGTGCCTTGGTCGCCGCTTCAATGGTTGCCGCATCCGCCTCAGAAAGCGCCACGGATTTCAAATTCGCCATCAGGGCGTCCATGGAAACGCGATCTGAACCCGACAACAAATCGCCATCGGCGTTCAATGCGCTTTGAGTGGCGATCAACATCCGGTCTGCGTCCACTTTAGCCTCCGCCAGCGCGCGGGCCTGCATGTCAGCCTGAGCGGTAGTGAAACTGTCTTTGAGCATTTGGGCAATTTGATCATCACCCAAACCGTAACTCGGTTTGACATCGATTTTGGCCTCGACACCGCTGACTTGCTCGCGTGCTGACACGTTCAAGAGACCATCTGCATCCACCGTAAACGTGACGCGAATACGCGCAGCGCCCGCCACCATGGGTGGAATGCCGCGCAATTCGAAACGCGCGAGGCTGCGGCAATCGGCCACCAGGTCGCGCTCGCCCTGCACTACGTGGAGGGCCAGCGCGGTTTGCCCATCTTTGTAAGTGGTGAAGTCCTGCGCCATGGCAGTGGGAATGGTCTGGTTGCGCGGGACAATACGCTCCACCAGGCCACCCATGGTTTCGATGCCCAGCGACAGTGGAATCACGTCCAGAAGCATCAAATCGCCCGACGGTTTGTTGCCCGCCAGTTGGTTGGCCTGGATCGCCGCGCCCAACGCCACCACTTCATCTGGGTTGAGATTGGTCAAAGGCGCTTTGCCAAAGAATTCAGCCACCGCGCGGCGCACCTGCGGCATACGTGTGGAGCCACCGACCATAACCACACCTTGCACATCGGTGGTCTTTAACTTGGCATCACGCAGGGCTTTTTTGACGGCCACCATCGTGCGGGAGGTCAAACCAGAACTGATCGTTTCGAAAGTTCCATTGTCTACGTCAAAATCAACTTTCCCGTTCGTCAATTGTGCGTAAATGGCCGCC
This sequence comes from Rhodoferax sp., assembly GCA_031418395.1. Taxonomy (GTDB): domain Bacteria; phylum Pseudomonadota; class Gammaproteobacteria; order Burkholderiales; family Burkholderiaceae_C; genus JANYCG01. The sequence continues at coordinate 1,957 of JANOXL010000404.1, forward strand.
GTCTTTGCAGCAGATAACTGCTCTTTGCAGCTTCGTGCCGCCATTTTGATAGCCGCTTTGTCGCCCGGCGTGATGGCCGAAACGCCCGCCTGGGCCAAGGCCCAATCGGCCAGGGCATGGTCATAGTCGTCACCGCCCAGGCTGGAGTCGCCGCCCGTGGCAACCACTTCAAACACGCCTTGGGTTAGCCGCAAAATGGAGATGTCAAACGTGCCACCGCCCAGGTCATAAATGGCGTACACGCCTTCACTGGCATTGTCCAGGCCGTAGGCAATTGCGGCCGCGGTCGGCTCGTTGATGAGCCGCAGCACATTGAGGCCGGCAAGTTTGGCGGCGTCTTTGGTGGCCTGGCGCTGGGCGTCGTCGAAATACGCGGGCACGGTGATCACCGCGGCATACAAATCGTCATTAAAAGTGTCTTCCGCGCGGTACCGCAGTGTGGCCAAAATGTCGGCGCTTACCTCAACAGGTGACTTTTCGCCCGCCTCGGTTTGCAGCCCCAACATGCCTTTGTGGTCGACAAACTGGTAGGGAAGCTGGGCGGCGTCTTTTACATCTTTGAGGCTGCGACCCATAAATCGTTTGACCGAGGCAATCGTGTTTTGCGCGTCGGTTGCGACCTGGGCCAGGGCGTCGAACCCGATCTGCCGCTTGCCGCCTGCCGCATACCGCACGACTGAAGGCAACAACACGCGCCCCTGATCGTCAGGCAAACATTCAGCCACACCACTGCGCACGGCAGCGACCAAGGAGTGGGTGGTGCCCAAATCAATGCCGACGGCAATTCGCCGCTCGTGGGGCTTGGGCGACTGGCCCGGTTCTGAAATTTGCAAAAGCGCCATGCTGTCAATTCATCATCGTCAATGGGTTTGGTTTTCCAGCTGATCCAGCCGCGCGTCGACATCGGCTTCAAAACGCTCGATGAACATCAACGCCCGCACCTGCCCTACGGCGGCCGCGTAATCCTGTTGTTCGTCGATCAAACGCTCACATTTCAGAAGCGCCTCTTGTTTGTGCGACATAAGTTGGCGGCCAATTTCTTCAATATCGTCGAGGCGCTCGGCCTCGTCCAGGCTTTCACGCCAGGTCATCTGCTGCATCAAAAAATCAGCCGGCATGGCCGTGTTGACCTCGGCGTTCACCGGTGCGCCATGCAATTCACACAAGTAGGCGGCGCGTTTGAGCGGGTCTTTGAGCCGCTGGTAGGCTTCGTTGATACGCACCGACCACTGCATGGCCAGACGCTGTGCGGCTGCACCCTGGGCTGCGAATTTGTCAGGATGCGCCTCGCGCTGAAGTTCTTTCCAGCGCGCCTCCAGTGCCGCGCGATCCTGTGCAAAGGTTTCGGCGACACCAAACAGTTCAAAGTCAGTCGATTGAAGGCTGGGCAGGCTCACAGCAGCTTCTCCATAAAGACATTGCCGAACTCCTCCGGATAACCCCCAAAACCGCCCCGCACGGTATAGCTGCAACGTTTATACAAGCGTAGAGCCTCGGGCTGGCGCGCCCCGGTTTCCAGCATCAGGCGACGGATGCCCTCTGTGCGCGCCACTACTTCGAGTTGATCCAGAATCTTCTGGGCCAGGCGCAGCCCACGCGCTTCGGGCTTGACAAACATTCGTTTGATCTCGCCATACGGGCCTGCTTCGTCCACCATGCGCCGCAATGCCCCACAACCGAGGGCTTGATCGCCCTGCCAGGCAACCACGAAGGTCACCGAAGGGTGCGTGAGCGCCTCTGGGTCAAGAATATGGTTGATCTCAGGCGGGAACTCGCCCACCGGATAGATTTTGTAAAGATACGCATCCAGCTCCACCAGCAGTGGCGCGACGCGGGGGTCTAAAGGGCTGCTGGTTTGGACGACGGCAGATGCCGTGTCAAACACGGAAGGACTCACCGCAACCACACTTGTCACGCTCGTTGGGGTTGTTGAACTTGAAGCCTTCGTTCAAGCCTTCGCGCACAAAATCGAGCTGCGTGCCGTCGATGTAGGCCAGGCTTTTCGGATCCACCAGCACCTTGACGCCGTTTTCTTCAAAGACAATGTCTTCGGGCGCCAGTTCGTCGACGTATTCCAGCGTGTAGGCCAGGCCCGAGCAGCCGGTAGTTTTGACACCCAGGCGCACACCCACGCCTTTGTCGCGTTTGGTAAGGTAACGGTTGACATGCCTTGCGGCGGATTCTGAAATGGTGACGGACATGGTTCTTTTTTCTCGATCAGGCTCTGCCTATCCAAGGATTCGACAGGCTCGGCGCGAACGGATGGAGGCTGTTACGCGGGCTGAAGAGAATGCTTCTTTTTGTAGTCTTCCACAGCCGCCTTGATGGCATCTTCTGCCAGGATGGAGCAGTGAATTTTGACTGGCGGCAGTGCCAGCTCTTCGGCGATCTGGCTGTTTTTCAACGCAGCGGCTTGATCCAGCGTTTTGCCTTTAACCCACTCGGTCACCAGCGAACTTGAAGCAATGGCCGAGCCGCAGCCGTAGGTTTTGAAACGCGCGTCTTCAATCACGCCGGTGAGCGGATTCACCTTGATCTGCAGCTTCATCACGTCGCCACACGCTGGCGCGCCGACCATGCCGGTGCCAACGGTGTCATCGCCCTTCTCAAAACTACCCACGTTGCGCGGGTTTTCATAGTGATCAACAACTTTTTCTGAATAGGCCATATCAAATACCTCTGAAGTAAATTAGTGCGCCGCCCATTGGATGGCGGAGATGTCGATACCGTCTTGGTACATCTCCCACAACGGGCTCAAATCACGAAGTTTCGCGACGTTTTTCTTGATCGTGTCCACCGCGTAGTCAATTTCGGCCTCGGTCGTCCAGCGGCCGATCGTCATGCGCAGGCTGCTGTGGGCGAGCTCGTCGCTGCGGCCCAAAGCGCGCAACACGTAACTGGGCTCCAGCGACGCCGAGGTGCAGGCCGAGCCAGACGACACCGCCAGACCCTTGATGCCCATGATCAGCGACTCACCTTCGACGTAGTTGAAACTCATGTTCAAGTTGTGCGGCACGCGTTGTGTGGCATGCCCGTTGATGAACACTTGCTCAATGCCCTGCAGGCCTGCCACCATGCGGTCATGCAGCGCCTGAATGCGTTTGTTTTCGGCGTGCATCTCCAGCTTGGCGATGCGGTAAGCCTCACCCATACCCACGCACTGGTGCGTGGGCAGCGTGCCCGAACGCATGCCGCGTTCGTGCCCACCGCCGTGCATTTGCGCCTCGATGCGGATGCGCGGTTTGCGCCGCACAAACAGCGCGCCGATGCCTTTGGGGCCGTAGGTTTTGTGGGACGTAAGGCTCATCAAATCGACCGGCAACGTGGCCATGTCGATGTCCACCCGGCCCGTGGCTTGCGCCGCGTCCACATGAAAGATCACGCCTTTTTCGCGGCAGATGTTGCCCAGCGCCGTGACATCCTGAATCACGCCAATTTCGTTGTTGACAAACATCACGCTGGCCAAAATGGTGTCTGGCCGGATGGCGGCTTTGAACGCATCAAGGTTGACCAAGCCGTCTTCCTGCACGTCGAGGTAAGTGACTTCAAACCCCTGGCGCTCCAGCTCGCGGCAGGTGTCCAGCACGGCTTTGTGCTCGGTTTTCACCGTGATGATGTGTTTGCCCTTGGACTTGTAAAAGTGCGCGGCACCCTTCAAGGCCAGGTTGTTCGACTCGGTCGCGCCGGATGTCCAGACAATCTCGCGCGGGTCAGCACCAATCAAATCAGCCACCTGCTCACGCGCCTTCTCGACCGCCGCTTCGGCCTCCCAGCCCCAGGCGTGGCTGCGCGAGGCCGGGTTGCCAAAGTGGTTGCGCAACCAGGGAACCATGGCGTCCACCACGCGCTCGTCGCACGGGTTGGTGGCGCTG
>JANOXL010000405.1:0-11639 GCA_031418395.1 Rhodoferax sp.
AGATACGTTCTACGATCGTGGCAATGCCCATGCCGCCACCCACACACAGGGTAGCCAGGCCGTAACGCAGCTTGCGGCGGTGCACCTCGTCGATCAGCGTGTTCAAAATCATCGCACCGGTGGCCCCCAGCGGGTGGCCCATGGCGATGGCACCACCGTTGACATTGACCTTCTCGTGCGGCACCTTGAGCTCCTGCATAAAACGCATGGGCACGGCGGCGAATGCTGCGTTCACTTCGAAGAGGTCGATTTGGTCAATCGTCATCCCGGCTTTGGCCAGCGCCTTGCGGGCGGCGGGCATCGGGCCCGTGAGCATGATGGTCGGGTCTGCGCCACTGAGCGCCGCTGCCACGATGCGTGCGCGTGGCGTGAAGCCATGGGTTTTGCCGGCCGCCTCAGAGCCAATCAAGATGGCGGCCGCGCCATCCACAATGCCCGAAGAGTTGCCTGCGTGGTGCACGTGGTTGATCTTCGCCACCTGCGGGTAACGCAACATGGCCACCGAGTCAAAACCCATCGCGCCCATTTGTTCGAACGCCGATTTGAGCGAGGCCAGGCCTTCCATCGTGGTGTGGGGTTTGATGAACTCGTCGAAGTCCAGAATCGTCTGGTCCAAAAAGTCTTTGACTGGCACGATGGAGCCGGCGAAGTAGCCGCCCTCACGGGCTTTGGCAGCGCGTTTTTGCGATTCAAGCGCGAAGGCATCGACATCTTCACGTTTGAAGCCGTGCAGCGTGGCGATCAAGTCGGCACCGATGCCCTGCGGCACAAAATCGGTCTGCGCGTTGGTCTCGGGGTCTTGTGCCCAGGCGCCGCCATCCGAACCAATCGGCACGCGGCTCATGCTCTCGACACCCCCGGCGACCACCAGGTCCTCCCAACCCGAGCGCACTTTTTGCGCGGCCATGTTCACAGCCTCCAGGCCCGAGGCGCAAAAGCGGTTGATCTGCACACCGGAGGTGGTGAAGTCCCAGCCGGCCTTCAAAGCGGCTACTTTGGCGATCACAGAGCCTTGTTCACCTACGGGTGAGACCACACCCATGACGATGTCATCGACAGTGGCGGTGTCGAAGTCATTGCGACGTTGCAGCTCGGTCAACACACCGGCCAACAGGTTGACGGGTTTGACCTCATGCAGGCTACCGTCTTTTTTGCCTTTGCCGCGGGGCGTGCGGATGGCGTCGTATACATAAGCTTCGGTCATGGGTGGCTCCTTCGAATCGAAAAAAGAGGTGTGACGGGGTGTGTTGGGGCGTGACGGGCTGTCAACGAAGAGTGTATTCTTTTCGACGCAAAACCGTCCTAGGAGAAGTCCAACCCGCGACACAGGGCAGCCTGCGGGGGCCGGGGCTAGAGAGTCGGTTACTGGCGTGTGGGTTTTCGTGTGACCCAGGCGGACAACACATTCGCCAGGGCGACGGGCTGCTCAAGGGGCAAAAGGTGGCCCGCACTTTCGACCATGGCGAATTCGCTGTTGGGCACCTGAGCGGCCAAGCCGCGCATGCTCGCGGGCGGAATCACCACATCGTGCGAAGCGCTCACCAAAAGGGTCGGCCGATGGCCATCGAGCAAGGCCGTTCTGTCAGGGCGCGACATGCAGGCGCGGCAATGGGCGACGTAGCGTCCGGCGCCATAAGCCCGAACCATTCGTTTGCGCCGCGCTAACAGGGCTGGATTGTTCAGGCTGTCAGGATGAAAGGGCAAGGTCGATACCGCTGCGCTTGTTTCGTAATCCCCGAACTCGGCCACCTGTATCGCCTCCAGGCGGCGCGTTATTTGCGCAGCGGTGTCCGCTGTGGGAGAAGAGCAAATCAACGCGATCCCCAGCACGCGCTCAGGCGCTTGGGCGAGAACCGCCATGGCGACGTAACCGCCAAATGAAAAACCACCCAGCCAGAATTGCTCAGGCGCAGAACTCAAGACGCCATTCGCGAGCGCCTCCGTGGTCTCTAGCGCTGGCAAATCTAGGCAGTGGGCCTGGATCGAAGGCGCAAGCGCAGCCGTGACGTCCTCAAAAACGGCAGCCGTGTTGTTCAGCCCCGGCAGCAACACGAGATGCGCCATGCGTCAGGCGGGCAGGTAGCGCTTGTCGCGGTTTTCACCGGTCATACGATCGCCTTCGACCCAACAGGCATGGGTGCCCGCCGAGATACGGTGCGGCAACACGATGCGCGCAAGGGGCTCACGGGTGATGTCTGAGGCGTGGAGGACCCAACACTCGCTTCGGTTCAGCGGCATGTTGTTCACATAAGTGATGACGTAGCCGTCATCTTCGGCGGTGGCGCCGATGCGCCGGGCCACCTGCGGTTCACTGCCGTACAGGCCTGCGCCAAACTCCATCGACTGGGTGGCGCGGGTCAACAAGTCGTACCTTTTGATACCGCGAAACAGCCATTCGCCGCGTTGGTACAGCACATTGAAGCTGTAGCGGTAGGGCAGGCCGACAAAATCGTTGCTGATGATCGGAAACTCGGTGATCTCGTCGTCGATCTGCTCTTCGCGGGTTTCGCCAGTCTTCATGTTGAAGCGCCAGCGGTACATCAAGGTTGGGTTGTTGTATTTGTCCAGGTGGGCGCGGATTTTGTCGTAAGCGGCCTGCTTGCCGCCTGCCTCGGATTGGCCCACGGCGGGTTTGTGCGGGTCGGGCATGATGCAACCGTCCATCACCACCTCGTCGCCGTCTTCATAACAATTCGCCAGGTGCAAGATGTGGCAGGGCGTGGCCTCGAACCACTTCACAGACTGGCTGTCGCCATAACGCGGCAAGACGCCAAAGCGGGCTGGCTTATCGCGGAAGAACTCCAGTTTGCGCTCACCTTTGGCAAGCAGTTCATTGTTGAAGTGAAAAGGAAGGTCATGCAGGATGGTGAAATTTTTGGTGATCCCCAGGTCATGCGGCCAACGGGCGCCCGGTAATTCAATGGGCACGTAATGCACCAGGTTGTTGTTGCGATCGACCACGCCATAGTGCATGTAGGGCCAGGTTTCAGGGTAGTTGAAGAACATCATCTCGCCGGTGGCGGAATCAATTTTGTAGTGGGAGGCCACACCATCCGTCACCTTGCGGGCCCAGTTGGCATCTGGGCCCAAGGTCTCCAGCGTCACGGGGTCAAGCCGCCAAGGCTCGCTTCCCTGCGACATCGACGCCAGCAGTTTGCCAGCGTGGCACTTCACGTCCGTGCCGGCGTTGTCCTTCATGGCCCCGATGGCACCCCAGCCCCGGCGGGCTGCCAGTTGCGGCGCGAGCAGGCCCGGCCAGAGTGACCGACCCGCCGCCTGCTCGGCCAGGAAACCAGTGGTCTGCACAAATCGGTTGCGGTAGGTGGCGCGTCCATCTTCAAAATTCATGGCGTGCAACATGCCGTCACCGTCAAACGGGTGGTACATGCCGATGGATTCATGCACTTGGTTGTGGGTGTTGCGAACATAGGCGCCGTGCAAGTCGCGGGGAATCTCGCCTATCACCTGCATGCTGTCGGTGTCGGCCGCCAGCTCTTCCATGACGGGCGTGAAGGGGCCGTTCAGAAACGGATGGTCATTGTCGGGTGCAATGCTGGAACGCCAGGTGTGGATGGTTTGTTGCATGATTTTCCAGACGCTTCATTGATTGATGACGACTTCGCCGGATTTCACCAGCTCTTCGTATTGCTTGTAGCTCTCGGCGATGGCTGCCTTGAAACGAAGGCGGTCGCTGCCGACGACGATGAAGCCCATCTCGGTCAAACGGCGCGAGACGTCGGGATGGCGAAGTGTTTTCACCATGGCAGCGCTGAGTCGATCGACCACCGCTGCGGGTGTGCCTGCGCCCACGGCATAACCCACCCACCCATCGGTGGTGAAGTCCACGCCTTGCTCCACAAAGGTGGGGACGTTGGCCAGTGACGGGCTGCGTTTGTCACGCGTCACGCCCAGAGCTACGACCTTGCCGCTGTCAATGAATGCCCGCCCGGCGCTGGAGACCAGCGCGTACTGCAAAACACCCGAAGCTACGTCATTCATGAATTGCACTTCGCCTTGGTAGGGGATGTGCATCGGCTTAATGCCCAATTTGCGCGCCAGTAGCAGGTTGTTGAAGTGAAAGCTGGTCCCCGCGCCCGGCGTGCCATAGTTGATCTTGCCCTCGTTCTTTTTGGCGTAACTCACAAACTCGGGCAGGGTTTTGAGCCCCAGCGACGGCGAAACCACCAGTGCCAGGTAAGTTTCAACGGCAGCGGTAAGGGGTTCGAAGTCCACACTTGGTTTGATCTTGTACGCCGGGTTCGTCAGCGGCAGCGTAATCATGGTGGCCGGCACGACCAAGGCCACCGTGTAGCCATCGCGCGGGGCGGCCAATACGCCTTGCAGGCCAATTTGGCCACCGGCGCCTGCTTTATTCTCGACGATCACGGGCTGGCCCAATTCGCGCCCTAATTCTTCGGAGATCACGCGTGTGACCACATCTGTGAGGCCCCCGGCAGGGTAGGGCACAACGATGCGCACGGGCCGCTCCGGCCATTGCGCTTGGGCCAAAGTAGTGAAGCAGGCCAGGGTGATCGCCGTGGCAAGCGATCCCAAGTGCAGGCCAAACAGCAAGCGAAGGATCAAGTTTTGACTTTTCATTGTGATGCTCCTTTGAGTACATCTTTGCGAATGAAGTCACAAAGATGGCGGTTGAAAACGTCCTGCTGCTCGGCAAAGGAATAATGCGCGGCGTCGGCAATGCACACATACCGGGCTTGCTTCATCCAGCCCGCCATTGTCTCCATGGCAGCCGGGTTGCCCACCTTGTCGAAGGCTCCTGCAATAAGCAGCGAAGGCAGATTGATGCACTTCAAGGTGGCCATGCCTTCGTAATGGACGATGGCTGAAATTGCAGCAATGAAAGTCTCTTGACTGGTAGCCAATGCCACATCTTTAACCAATTGCACCCGGGGTCCGCTGGAGCCAGGCGCAAACATGCTGTCAATCACCGCTGCGGCAGTTTCCCGAAATGACTTGCCGCGCCTGAGCGGTTCAATGCGTTCTTCCAGAAAGACCCTTTTTTCATCATCGGTCTTTTGCGAGAAAGACGCCACGGTGGCGGAGATCACAAGCCCCTGCACACGCTCTGGAATGCGCGCACAAACGCCCGGCGCCACGATGCCGCCCATACTGTGACCCACCAGAATGTTGGTGCGGGTGCCCAGCGTTTCGATCAACCGGGCGGCCGCGTCGGCCAGGCCGTCAATGCTCAGGTCTTTGGGCAGCGGGCTGATGCCATAACCAGGCGCGTCCCAGGCCACCACGCGAAAACCCTCTTTGACGAGCGCCGTGATCTCGTCGCGAAAGTAGTCTTTGGAACCGTATGCGCCGTGCAGCAAGAAAATGGTGGTGTCTGCGGCACCCGAGACCTGGTAGTCGGGAAACTGGTAGGGCGTCATGGCAATTGAATTCCTTGTTTTTTGTCAAGAGATGGCGGCATTCTGCGCAATGCCCACGCGAAATCGCGCATGTATTGCATGCAGTTCCGTACTGCGGAACAATAGCGTTCATGCCCGTAAAACCAAAAACTGCTGTTAAGAGGCTTGCGCCATCTTCCCCGGCGTGCAAAGAGCAAGTCCAATCACTGATCAAGGGCCTGACGGTGCTCGGCGCTTTTTCCAATGCCGAAACCCTGGGCAATGCGGATCTGGTGGGCCGCACGGGTTACCCCAAAGCCACAGTCTCGCGCCTGACAAGCACATTGACCGCCTTGGGTTACCTGCGCAAAGACGACGGCACCCGCCGCTTCATGATGGGTACACGCCTACTGGGCATGGGTGCCAGCGTAGAGCGCAACATTGGCTTGCTGCGGGTTGCCCGCCCGTTCATGGAAATGCTGGCCTTGGAGACCGATATGTCGATTTCGCTGGGCACCCGGGACCGCCTTGGCATCGTGCTGCTGGAGATGGCGCGGCCGCGTAACAACCGTCTGATCATCAACTCCGATGCCGGCACGGTGCTCCCGATGGAATCCACCGCGATTGGCCTGGCCTGTTTGGCCGCGACAGCCGTGAATGAAAAGGCCCGATTGCTGGAGGGCCTGCGCAAGCGCCATCCACAAGATTGGGAACAGGTGCGCAGCCGCATTGCGAGTGCGCATATCGAGTTTTTGGCCTCTGGGTTTGTGTCCTCGCAGAAATCATGGGGGCGCGATGTGAGCGCGGTGGCAGTGCCGCTTCGTGTGCGGGGGTATGCCGACCTTTTCGTCTTCAATTGCGCGGGGCCGTCCAGCCAGTTGAGTGCCTCATTGCTGAAGAAAGCGTTGGGCCCGCGCCTGTGCGACGTCGTAGCGCGAATCGCGGCTGAAATGCAGCGCCACCCTGTTGTGCCGCTTCGGCCCCTTTCTATTCACGAGGCTTAATCCGAGAAGAGCTTGCGCCATTTTTTTGCCTAGGGAATCGCGCCATTCCTTAAGGTCTGGGACGCTTTGGGCGGCTTCGATCGAGCCACCAAGAACCAACGCGGTCTCAACGCCTGCCTGTGCTGACCTTGCCTGAGGCATCCGGTGGTGCGGCGGCAGACAAGTGCTTGGGTGTGTCCAGATTAAAGCGCTTCGCGGCACAGGCCGGCTTACCGTCCTTGGCCCCTACCCAAGTACAGCCGCCATCGCCTGCGCCACGTGGTCAATATTGCCGGTGGTCAAGCCAGATACACACATGCGCCCTGAGCGCACCAGATACACGGCGTGTTCAGCGCGCAGGCGGTCCACCTGCTCGGCGCTCAGGCCGGTGTAGCTGAACATGCCGTGCTGGGATAACAGGTAGTCAAAATTGCGCCGCCCCTGGAACTGTTGGTTCAGCGCCGCGTGTAAACCCACGCGCATGGCGCGGATGCGTTCGCGCATCTGGGTGGTTTCTTGCGTCCACTGGGCCAAGAGGTCGGGGGTTTGCAAAATACGGGCAACCACACGCGCGCCGTGGGTGGGCGGCGTCGAGTAGTTGCGCCGCACGGTTGCTTTGAGCTGGCTCAACACGGTGTCGGCGGCTCGGCTGTCGGTAAAAACGGCACTCAAAGCCCCGCAGCGTTCGCCGTAGAGCGAGAAGTTCTTCGAGAACGAGTTCGCCACAAAAAACTGCACACCCGCATCGGCCATGGCGCGCAGGGCAAAAGCGTCTTCGTCCAGCCCGTCGCCAAAACCTTGGTAGGCGATGTCAACAAAGGGGATCAGGCCGCGCGCCAGCAGCACCGGGATCAGCGCCTGCCACTGGGCCTTGGACAAATCCACCCCCGTGGGGTTGTGGCAACTCGCATGCAGCAAAACGAGGCTGCGGCTGGGCAGGGCGTTGAGGGTGGCCAACATCTCATCAAAACGCAGGCCACCCGTGGCGGCGTTGTAATACGGATAGGTGCTGACCTTCAGGCCCGCGCCTTCAAAGATGGCGTGGTGGTTGTCCCAAGTCGGGTCACTCACCCATATGCCGGCTTGCGGGAAATACTGGTGCAAAAAATCCGCCCCGACTTTCAATGCACCCGAGCCACCGGGCGTCTGCAAGGTGGCCACACGCCCGCTGGCAAGCGCCTCGTGCCCTGCGCCAAACAACAAATGTTGCACGGCCTGGCGGTAACCAGGCAGGCCGTCAATGGGTAAATAAGGGCGCGGGCCCAGCTCCTGTAAAAGTGCAGTTTCTGCCCTGCGCACCGAATCCAGCATTGGCAGTAGGCCCGATTCATCAAAGTACACACCGATGCTCACCGAGACCTTGTTTGGCCGGGTGTCGGCCTGGAAGGCAACCATCAGGTCCAGGATGGGGTCGCCACCGTAGGGGGAGATGTGGCTGAAGTGCGAAGCGTGGGTTGACGTCATGCAAAAAATCTCTTTTGATGGTAGGGATATGCGCCAATTTTCCAATAGCAAGACTCATGACGCAAGAAAAAAACTCTAGCAGGATTATTTAGTCAAATAATAGAAAAAATTAGGAAAAGCTATGCAAATCCCTTTCGATAACGTAGACCGCCAGATCATGCTTGCCCTTCAAGACAATGCGCGCCTGACCACGGGTGACCTGGCGCAGATGACGGGCATCTCGCAGTCGCCCTGCTGGCGGCGCATCAAACGGCTGGAAGATGCCGGGCTGATCACCGGCTATCACGTGCGCCTGGATCGGCGCGCGCTGGGTCACGGCGTCGTGGCATTTGTGAGCGTGAGCCTGTACCACCAGAACGACACGCGCACGGCCGAGTTCGTCGGCCTTCTGGCAGCGATACCCGAGGTGGTGATGTGCCAAGCCACCACCGGTAGCGCTGACTTTCTGCTCATGGTCGTTGCCGAGGATCTCGATGCCTATTCGGCGCTTTTACAGGGCAAATTGCACCGCCTGCCAGGCGTGCGCCAGGTGCAGTCCAGCATTTCACTGCGTGAGTTCAAAGGTTTTGGCGCCTTGCCAGTGCCGGTGCGTCACAACCCGCCTTGACGTGGGCGCGCGGTGTATGCTTTCAAGTTCAACGGTTATCCGCCGTCTGCCCCAAACTCAGACCAGAACTCAGACCAGAAAGTGACACCATGATCGACCGCAGCCTTTTCACGCCTGACCACGAACAATTCCGCGACAGTTTCCGCCGTTTCGTCGCCAAAGAGATCGCCCCGTTTCACGCCGAATGGGAAGAGCAAGGTTACGTCGACCGCGCCGTGTGGAACAAGGCCGGTGAGAACGGTTTTTTGTGCATGACGATGCCCGAAGAATACGGCGGCGCAGGGGCCGACAAGCTCTACAGCGTGATCCAGATGGAAGAGCTCAGTGGTCCCGGCTTCAGCGGCATTGGTTACGGCCTGCACAATGAAATCGTCGCGCCTTACGTCTTGCGTTACGGCACCGAGGCGCAAAAGAAGCACTACCTGCCCAAGATGGCCAGCGGCGAGATGATCGGCGCCATCGCCATGACCGAGCCCTCCGCGGGTTCTGACTTGCAGGGCGTGAAGTCAACCGCTATCAAGCAAGCCGATGGAAGTTATTTACTCAACGGCAGCAAAACCTTCATCACCAATGGCTGGCATGCCGATGTGGTCATCACCGTCGCCAAAACCAATCCGACAGCGGGCGCGAAAGGCACCAGCCTCTTGATGGTCGAACGCGGCATGAAAGGCTTTAGCGTCGGCAAACGCCTCAAAAAACTCGGGCTTCGGGCGCAAGACACGTCCGAACTTTTCTTCGACAACGTGCATTTGAGCGCCGACGCTGTGTTGGGCGGCCAGGCCCAGGAAAACAAGGGTTTCATCTGCCTGATGGAGCAACTACCCTGGGAGCGACTGCAAATCGCCATCGGTGCCATGGCCGCCGCGCAAGCTGCCATCAACTGGACCGTGGACTACGTGAAAGAGCGCAAGGTCTTCGGCAACAGCGTGGCGAGTTACCAAAACACGCGGTTCACGCTGGCCGAGCTGCAAACCCAGGTGCAAATTGGCCAGGTGTTCGTTGACAAATGCTGCGCCCTGTTGCTCGAAGACAAACTCGACACCGCCACCGCCAGCATGGCCAAGTACTGGTGCAGCGACCTGAAATGCAAGGTGATGGACGAATGCGTGCAGCTCTTCGGCGGCTACGGCTTCATGTGGGAATACCCCATCACCCGCGCCTACGCGGATGCGCGTGTGCAGCGCATTTACGGGGGGACGAACGAGATCATGAAAGAGGTGATTACGCGGGCGATGGGGTTGGGGAAGTGACCCGCTTGAATGGCTTTGCCTGAAAGTGCACCAGTTGGCTAAGCTAGCCTCATCGGAATGCCGGTGGCTTAAGCAGGCCGCCAGCAAGGGCAGAAAAAAATGCTGGGACTCAGGGCGGGAAAATGACTTTCTTAGGCGGCGCACCCACCCGCCAGTGCCATACGGTGCCGTCCTTCAGCAAGGCCAGGGTTTCGCTGTCGCCGCCGATTGCCGCCGCCGCATTTTGCTGAACCAGTTTGGGCTGCAAGCCGTCTGCCGAGCCCCAACTCCACAAGCCGCCGTCGGGCCGGATCGCCATGCTGTGGCTGGCCCCAGTGCCTAGCTGGCTGGCACCTTCAAAAATCACACCCCACCGCACGGCCTTGTCGCCATAGCCGTGGGTGCCTAGCGGGCCGAAGCGGTTGCCGCCCGTGCCCAGCACCGCGCCGTCGCGGCGCAAGTACACCGCGTGGCCGGTGTGCGAATAGACCGCCACGGCGTCTTCGGCGACGGCCACCCAGCCAGGCGCTTCGTCCAGGCTGCCATTGCCGTATTGGCCCCGGTGCGCCTTGCCACTGGCATACAAGCGGCCTTGTGGGTCGATGTAGTAATCGGCACTGTCGCCAACCCAGGCGTGCGCGGCGGCACGGGCAATCTGGCGCCATCCTGCGGCGATGGCCTTGCGCTGCCACAGGCTGCCATCGCAACGGATTGCCATCAGGCCGCTTTCTCCAGCAGCAAGAAAGGCCACGTCGTCCAGCAGGTGCTCAATATTGTCCGTGCCGACTGCCCAGCGCCATGCGCGGTGGCTGGCGTCAATGGCATGCCCGTGTTGGGCGCTGGCGGCGACATGCAGGAACGGGGCAGCGGCAGCAGCCAGCGGGCGCGGCTGGGCATCACCACGCCATTCAAACACCCTGCCGCCCACCAGCGCCAGCTTGAGCTCGTAATACAAGGACACGGCACTGCGCCGCTGAATCGCCGCGGCGGCTGCCGGGCCGGGCGATGCGCAGCTCGCGGGCTTGGGCGTTGGGGCCGGGGTTTGAGCCAGGGCCGAAGAAAACACAGTAGAAACCAATACCATGAGCAACCTCGCGTTGGTGGCCAGACCGGATCGTGCAAGCGCTACGACAACGGTGCGCGCGTTCCGGTAGCCAGGATAAGGAGTCGACATGCGCAGCATTTTCGGTCAGGTCATTTGTCGGCAGTTTCCATTCAATACGTTGCCCAGATCTGCGAGGGCACTTCTCGCCGGCAACATCCGCGCGTAACATGGGTACTCATTCATCTATCGAGGAGCGAGTTATGGGATCTATGGTCAACTTCAAACGCCCCGATGGGCAAACTGTTAGCGGCTACCTCGCCGAGCCAGCCTCCGGAGCTGGCGGGCCGGCGATTGTGTGCTCCAGGAGTGGTGGGGCCTCAATGCCCAGATTCGCGGCGTGGCAGATCGCTTGGCCGCTGCCGGGTTTCAGGCGCTGGTGCCCGATCTGTACCGGGGCAAATCGACGGTCGAGGCTGAGGAGGCGAGCCACCTGATGACGGCGCTCAATTTTGGCGACGCGGCGTCGCAAGATATTCGTGGCGCGGCGCAATTTTTGAAGGGCCGAGCATCCAAAGTCGGTGTGACCGGTTTTTGCATGGGCGGCGCGTTGACCCTGCTGGCCCTGACCATGGCGCCCGAGGTCGATGCAGGGGTGGTGTGGTACGGCTGCCCACCCTTGGACTATGTGGACGCCAGCAAGATCAAGGTGCCGTTACAGGGGCATTGGGCCACGCAAGATGACGTGTTCAAAATCGAGACAGTGGATGCACTCGAAGCCAAACTCAGCGCCGCTGGCGTGGGTTTTGAGTTTCATCGCTACCTGGCCTACCATGGCTTTGCCAACGAGACGGCGCATGGCCCGGGACGTATTGGAGTGACGCAATACGATGCCGTTTGGGCGCAACAGGCTTGGGATCGGACCTTGCGCTTTTTTGGAAAGAATCTGGGATGAAC
>JANOXL010000406.1:0-2107 GCA_031418395.1 Rhodoferax sp.
CATTCAGATGGGTGCCGCTGCCCACGCCAGCTGAGGCATAGTTGTGCGTTGCTGGTTTGGCTTTGACGGCGGCCAACAGCTCAGCCTGGGTCTTCCAGCCCTTCGCCGGGTTGACCACCAGCACATTGGGAATCGCCGCCAGCGTGGTGATGCCGGTGAGATCCTTGAGCGTGTCGTAGCCAGGGTTGGGGTACAACGCCGGGTTCAGCGCATGGCCTGACGAATGCACCAACAGCGTGTAACCATCGGCTTCGCTGCGAGCCACTTGCGCTGCGGCGATGGTGCCGCCAGCGCCTGGCCGGTTTTCAATGAGGATGGTCTGGCCCATACTTTTGCCCATCGCCTCGCCCACCGTGCGCACCACAATGTCCGTCGCGCTGCCCGCCGTAAAGGGCACCACAAATTTGATGGTTTTGTTCGGATAGGTTTGGGCCGACGCGCCAGCACAGGCGAGCATCAGGGCGGTGAGGGAAATTGAAAATTTCATTTTCTCTCCAAAATATAAGAACAAATTAAGTACTTAGGTCTCGTAAAATATTCTGAATATGCTTCTATTTTTTATTGTTTTTTGAACATAAAATAACCATTTATATAGTTACAAAGACAACGCCCTGGCTATTTTTTCCCCTGAAACTTGCAACGCCGCCAGCTTGGGCTTCAGGTCGATACCCAGCAATTGGCCCGCGCGTTTCTTCCACTGACCAGCCACCATCACGCTGTCGATATTGGCCAGGCTGGTTTGCATCACCACGCTGCTGATGGCGTTGTGGATGGGTTGCATGTTGAGGTCATCCGCGCGGATCAACACTAGGTCAGCCTGTTTGCCCGCTTTGAGTGTGCCAATCCGGTCGAGCTGGCCCAACATGCGTGCGCCTTCCACGGTGACCCATTCCAGCGCCTGCCGGGTAGTGATGGTCGACGTTGGCGGTATCGTGCCGTGCGCCTGGCGATGGGCGAAGTTGTCCAGACTGCGCTGAATACCCAAGGCGATGCGCGCCTGCGTCAACATATCACCGCTCATCACCGACTCCAAATCCACCCCCAGCGAGGGTGCTTTGCCCAGGGCCAACAAGCGCCCGGTGATCGGATGACCATGGCCTTGGCTCATTTCACTCTCCGCAGCCGCAGAGAAACTAAGCCCCAAGTCGCAAAAGCGCTTTAGTTGTTCATCACTCAAGGCATGCCCGTGAACGATGTTGATGTGGCTGCCCAGCAAGCCCGCTGCTTCGAGCCTTTCCCAGCCATCGGGCGTGCGCGCGGGCCCGCCGCCTTGGTGCATGGAGGCGATCAGCCCCAGCTCTTTGGCCATGCGAAAGTCGTGCAGCGCCACCTCCATCGTTGAATAATGCGGCCCCAGCACAGCGGCGTGGATACTCAAAAGCGCGTTGCCTTGATGGCGTTTGAGCAGTCGCTCGACTTCCGCACGCGGATGCGGCACTTCCCAAAATGGCGCCTCGCCCGGCTTCGGGTCGGGCTTGGGTGTGCCGTGCATGAAGGCGGCGCGGATGCCACTCTCCAGCAGGCCGGCAATCGCCGCGTCGTTGTGCGCGGGTGTCTTGTTGTTGTGACACCAGTCCACCAGCGTGGTGGTGCCACAGTTGATCTGGTTCAGCGCCCCCACCACCGTGGCGATGTAAAGGTCTTGCGGTTCAAACACCGTGGCCAGGCCCGCATGCATTTTCTGGAAATACTCCAGCAGCGTCCAGTTGGCGGCCAGGCCGCGCAGCGCTGTTTGCCAGGTGTGCATGTGGGCGTTGATCAGACCGGGGATCATGATGCAGCCGGTGGCATCGATGACCTGTGCGTCGTCTGCCTGCAAGCGCGGCGCGATCTCAGTAATCGTGTCGCCGCTGATCAACACATCACCCTGCGTCAGGTCGCCCTGTGCGTCCATCGTGATGATGTGCGCGTTTTTGATCAGCGTGCGGGTCATGGCAGCATTCCGTTCACCCTGAGCTTGTCGAAGGGCAGAACAGGCTTCGACAGGCTCAGCCCGAACGGCAAATTCATGACTGCCCCGCCAGCCCGTCGTCGATGGTTTGGTTTTCCGACACCAGTTTCAAGCCGGCATCGTTCGCTGTCTCCTGCAACAGGATGGCGAAATCGA
>JANOXL010000407.1:0-4891 GCA_031418395.1 Rhodoferax sp.
ACTTGCCGCCGCCGCTGATCCAGTAGGTGAATGGCGCCACACTCGCGCCAAACCTGCAGGCGCATAGCCCGGTTGCCGCTGGGGGCCTATGGGACGAGGTAATGACGTAGTGGTAACACGAATGTTAACACCCATGTTAACAATTTGTGCTATAAAGCCGCATATTCCAGTTTTTGAAGGTTTTTAGCTATTCAGGTCTCGAATAATATGCATGGGTAGCTATTAAAAAAATAGCAATCATTGCAGCGCCAAATCGACACTGGACACATCAAATCACGAACGCGGCAAATTCAAGCGCAGTGTTTGCTGTATTTGATCCCGCCAAGCAGGCAATACGCCAGCCTGCTCGGCGTAGTGCGGCCACTGTGCAACGGCAGCGCGGACTTCTTCCAGGAGGGTCTCGGCCCGGCCGCGTTTCATCATGGCGTTTTTGGCGCAGGCGCGAAAGTCTGCGAGGGTGAAGCCGTCGCGTTTGCCGTTGATGGCCATTTGGTGCTGCGCCGTCCAGTCGCCCGAGGGGTTGTAGCTGTAGGTCATGTCGAAGGCGGGCGAGAGCGCCCACTGGCCTTGCTGGTTCATCAGGAAGGCGATGTTTTTGACGTGATCGTCCTGATTGCGGGCGACCACGTTGAAGGCCATGCGGCGGAACTGCTCTTCTACCGCCACCATGGACAACTGGAGTTGCCGCATTGCCAAAAAGGCCTGTTCGTAGGCGTAGGCGCCCGCTTCGTTAAAGTCGAAATGGGCCAGCGCGCACAGCGACTGCGCATGCAGTTTGCCGCCACCGGGCAGGCGGTCAAAACGCCGCGTCATGAAATGGCGGCGGCCGTTTTCTTCCATCAGGCGGCACTCGTTCATCGTGATGCCTGCGGCCTGGGCCATCAGGTAGTAGGCGTATTCAATGGCGCCATATCCTTTAGGGTCTTCCAGCTCTTTGTCTTTGTTGCCATTGACGCCGTCGAACTTGATGAGCCAATCATCGAAGCCCTCACCGGCGGCGATTTGCCCCGAGCGCACCTCCTGCGTGTCGCGGTTCCAGGCAATCACGGCCTTGGCGCGCGCGCCGCCGGCCGAGGTGCCGACCCGCAGGATGTCTTGCAAGGCGGCGGTGCGCTGGGTGCCTGCGAAAGAGCTCGCCAGGCCGTCACGCTGGCTCAATACGTCTGACGCCAATTGCACCAAGGCAGCGATGTCGACCGTGGCGGCGGCCTTTTGCCTGGGCCCGGCTGCCGGGGCGAACTCCAACGCGCCCATGCCGCGCGCGCCGGTGTAACACAGGCGCTCCACCGCGTTGAAGCTCTCAGGTGCGCGGCCCTGCGCCGCCAGCCAGGCGTTGATCAGGGCATTGCCGAATTTGTCGGGCAGCGAGTCAGCGAGCAGGCCGGGCAGGCCGTGAAAGGTGCTGCGCGCAAGTTGTGGGAACGCATACACCTGGTTGCCCAGTGGCATGGTCAGGGGTGAGACCTCGATGCCGCTGGCGGCAAATTCGGGTGTGTATTGAAATGCCGCGACGCTGGCGCCGTCGTCCAGCGACACGACGCCGATGGTTCGGCCCCATAGCCGCACTTCAGCCAGCGTCATGGCGTGGGGCTTGCTGGCTCTGCCCATTGCCAGGGTGTGGCAGGCGCGGCGCTTTTGGGCGCTGAAGCGCGACGGCGTTGCTTGCCCTGCAACTTCAGTTGGGCCAGCGGGCTGGGCTGGGGCTCGGGAATCATCAGATCAAAGCCTTCGACCAGGCCCAACACACGGCAGACCCGCGCAAAGCCCGACAACTGCGTGGCTGCGGCGCCCAGCTCAAGCCGCTGCACGGTGCGCAGACCTAAGCCAGCTTGTTGAGCCAGTTGTTGCTGCGTGAGGTTTTTGGCCAAACGCTGTCGCGCCAGGCGCTCCCCGAGGAGCTTAAGCAGCGCATCATCTGAAAGATGGGTGTCAATTCTCATACACGTCTTAATTGGCCTATTGAATCAAATTTTAAGATTTAAACGCCTTATTTGGCGTATTAAACAAAATTAAATTAATATACCGTATTTGGCGTGTAATTAGAAATAATCGAATTAGGGCGCCATATAAGGCGGTTTATCTGGCTACTTGAATCCGTGATCGCCACTCAGCTCACACAACAGATCCGTCAACAGCCCCGGCGCGGAAATCATCGCGTCGTGCCCGGTCTTGATGTCTACCATGCGCATGCCGTGTGCCGCTCCGTGACTTTTGACCCAGTCGCGTGAGGACTGCAGGCTGGCGAAGGCGGGCTCGGTGCAATGCACGTACACGGCATCGCAGCCATTGGTGACGGGGTGCTTCAGGTTCAACTTGGAGAGGTAGGTGCCCATGGGGTGGGGCGTGAGGTGGGCTTCTGCAAATTCAATGTGGGATTTTTCAGTCAAATTGAACATCGTCGCCGGCGGCAGGGCCACACTCACGCCGCCGCTGGCCTCGGCGGCTTTCAGACGGGCGGTGACGACCTCGGGTGGCAGGCCGTCAAACATGGTCTGGCCGTTTTGCAGGATGACGGCGTCCAGGTACACCAGCAGCTTGATGCGCTCGGGCATGCGGTCGGCCACGCCCGAGACAGAGTTGCCGCCAAAGCTGTGGCCCACGAGGATCACATCGTGCAGGTCTTCGTATCGCAGGACTTGGGTGATGTCTTCGATAAACGTGTCGAGTGTGATGTCTTTGGTGAGCAGGTGCGAGCGCTCGCCCAGGCCGGTTTGCGTGGGCGTGTAGACCTCGTGGCCGCGCGCGCGCAAACCCCGCGCGACTTCGCGCCAGCACCAGCCGCCGTGAAAGCCGCCGTGAACGAGGACAAAGGTTTGCGCAGCTGCCACGTCAATGTTCTGCTATTTGCAGCTGAAATTGCTGGCCACGTTGATGTCGCCCGAGCCGTTGTAGTGGGCGTATTGCGGGTAGGGGCACAAGGGGCGGCTGCGGCTGGCCACGCCAAAATAGCCGGGTTTGGAGGCCTCAGCGTACACGCGGGCGGGCGGGGTACGACGCTCGACCCAGTTTTCCAGCGCGGTCAGCATGTCAAAACGGTCCGTGGCCATGCCGCCTTGGCAGTGGTTCATGCCGGGCACGACGAAGAGTTTAAGGAAGTCTTCGGCCTTGCCACCCTCAAAGGCGTTGACCTTGTTGAATCAGGCGATGGTTTCATTGGGGCTGACGGCCGGGTCGGCGTTGCCGATCCAACTGATCATTTTGCCGCCGCGTTGTTTGAATTTCGAGAGGTCAGGCGAATTGCTCAGGCCCCAAGATGCCACCGGGTCACGATAAAGATCGGTGGTACGGGTAATGCTGGACACGGTGTCGTCCACGTCGTAGGTCATGAAGTAGTCCATCGACTGGGGGATCGACAACACCGTGGGCGGCGTTTTCCACAACAGCGCGGCTTGGGGCGCACTCAGCGTCAGCTTGGTGGCGGTGTTGGTGTTGCTGGCGTAGTTACCTAACCAAAAGGCCCGAAAACCCTGGTTGTACTCGGTGCCGTTCAGACCGCCAATGGCCGGGTCCCACGGGTTGCCGGGGTAAAGCTGCTCACCCTTCGAATTCTTTGGCCCGGTAAAGCTGGTGCGCAGGGCGCTGATTTGCTCGCCCGTGAGGCAACTGGCGGTCTTGCCGCCTTGGCAGGTGAGGGCGGATAGTTTGGGCACCACCACCGCGTCGGTGCAAGCGGCAAGATTGTTCGCAATGCCGTCTTTGAGGCCGTCTTGTGCGTCGCAAGCCTCGAGGACGGCGTTGGACACCAAGTGCAAATCAGCGTCGGAGTAAACCTTGTTGATGAGTGCACGGCCATTGGCGTCGACATGCCCGCCCTTGATGGCCAGCGGTGCCAGGGTTTTCAGCAAATGCGGTACGTACGCCGTCATGTAGGGGATGCTCAAGGCGGGTGCGCCTGCGACGATGCCGTCATAGAGCTGCGGGAAACGCTGGGCAATGGCCACCGCCTGGCGGCCACCGTCTGAGCAGGAGAGAAAGTACGAGTGCTCGGGTGCCTTGCCGTATAAGGCGCCAACAATGGCTTTGCCCAATTGGGTGGTGACGTCATAGGAGTTGTAGCCAAAGTCAAGGCGCGCCTGGGGGTCGCGTGCGAAAGCGGATTGGCCACCCGCATTCGGGTCGGAATTGACGGCGTTGTCGTGCCCGGAATCTTGAACGATCACGGCGTAGTCACGTGAGAAGGCGGTGGAGGTCATGGCGGAATTCAGGCCGTAGCCAGTGTCCACAATGCCGTTGGAGCCACCCACGCCTTGCATGAAAAATTTACCGTTCCAGTTCTGTCGCTCGGGCAGGCGCATGCGGAATTTGATGGCATAGGGCCGGCCGTCTACCGCGCTGATGCGCTCGTTCATGGCGCCTTCCACCAGGCAATGCGCCTTTGCCGTTGCGGTGGCGGCCTGGTCTTCTGCCTTGGTGATGCGCACTGTGGTGCCGCGCACCGGGTTGTTGGCGGCCACGCTGGCCGCAGCAGCGGCGCAACTTTGGACTTGGGCGACCGTCATGGCAGGCGGCGGGCTGCCGCAGGCGGCCAGCAAAAGTGCGCCCAATGGAACGAATTGGGTGGTTGACAGTTTCAATTTGACTCCTGGTTTTTCTGGCGGTCTTGCGCTTGGCCAAAGTTCGAATTTATCCAGGGAATACCCTTGTATACCCATGAGTACCAGTTTAGTACCATTCAGAATACTTGTAAATAGTTAAACAATTGCACAGTTTGATTTTTGAAGCTGAATCTGATTTAAACAAACGGACAACCATGGACTCGGTGATCGTCGAAAATTTGCTCCAACGCTTGGTCACAGGCGTGTTGGTAGGCAGCATTTACGGGCTGCTGTGCACCGGCCTGGGCATGATCTTCGGTGTCATCCGGGTCATCAATTTCGCGCAGGGCGAGTTC
>JANOXL010000408.1:0-13771 GCA_031418395.1 Rhodoferax sp.
GCGTTTCTGGCGGGCAAACAGACGCCAGTGTTTTTCGGCTCAGGTGTGAACAACTTTGGCGTGATGGAGGTGCTGGATGCGCTGGTGGACTTGGCGCCGCCGCCGCAGTCGCGCACCAGTCGATTGATGATCAACAAGGAGCCGGTGGTCCGTGAGATCCAGCCGGCCGATCCCGATTTTTCCGGCGTGGTGTTCAAGGTGCAGGCCAACATGGACGCCAACCACCGCGACCGCATCGCCTTTGTGCGCATGGCCTCGGGCAAATACACGCCTGGCATGAAACTGAAAGTGATGCGCAGCAACAAAGAACTGCGCCCGACCAGCGTGGTGACCTTCATGAGCCAGCGCCGCGAAGCCGTCAGTGAGGCGTTTGCTGGGGATATCGTCGGCTTCACTACCCACGGCGGCGTGCAACTGGGTGACACGATTACCGACGGCAGCGTGAACCTGCAATTTACTGGCTTGCCGTTTTTTGCGCCCGAACTGTTCAACACCGTGATCCTGAAAAACCCGCTGCGCACGAAACAGTTGCAGCAAGGTTTGGCGCAGTTGGGTGAAGAAGGCGCGATTCAGGTGTTTCGCCCGGAAGTCGGTGGCAACATGCTGTTGGGTGCCGTCGGTCAATTACAGTTTGAAGTGGTGCAGCACCGCTTGAAGGGCGAATACGACGCCGACATCCGGCTGGAGAGCAGCCAATACACCGGCGCGCGCTGGATCACTGCCGACACGCCTGCCGAGCTGAAAACCTTTGTCGAAGCCTACCCGATGCGGATGGCGCGCGACGCGGCGGATACGCTGGCGTTTTTGTGCACCTCGCCGTATGACGTGCGGCTGGCGCAAGAGCGTTTCCCGAAAATTCATTTCCATCCGCTGCGGGAACATGCGGGTTTGGCTTTGCAAAATGCGGGCTGATCTGTGCGCCTGCCAGGCTGAGCCTGTCGAAGCTTGTCCTGAACTGGATCGCGGGGCCCGTCGATAGGCTGCGGCAGAACAGTGACGAATGCCATCATGCGTCCATTGAGCAAGTGGCCGGTTGAGATGCGGCAACGTATCACGGGCGTGTTCACCGACATTGACGACACCTTGACCACCGCAGGCGCGATCACGCCAGACGCGCTTGAGGCCTTGGCCAATTTGCAGACGGCGGGCCTGCGCGTCATCGCCATTACCGGTCGACCGGTCGGCTGGTGTGAAGCGCTCATGCAAATCAACCCCATATTGGGTACGATAGTGGCCGAAAACGGCTCCGTGGCATTGATCAATGATAAAAATGGCATTCAGGTCTCGTCAATTGGACATAGTTTGCTATCAAAACTATATCAACAAGATGATTTGACCCGACGCCAAAATGCGCAGCGTATGCAACAGGTGGCGGCGCGGGTGCTGCGTGAAGTGCCAGAGGCCGCACTGTCGCGCGACGGCGGCGGGCGTGAAACCGATTTGGCCTTTGACTACAACGAGCACTTGCAATTGCCGCCTGCCACCGTGCAGCGCATCCTGGCGATTTTGCAAAGGGAGGGCATGCACACCACGGTGAGTAGCATCCACATCCATGGCTGTTTTGGCGAGTTCGACAAATGGCGTGGCGCCTGCTGGTTAGCGCGGGAACTGTGGGGCCTTGATCTGGCAACGGCATTGGACGAATGGCTGTTCGTGGGCGATTCCGGCAACGACCAGGCGATGTTCCAGCACTTCACGCACAGCGTGGGGGTCGCAAACATTGGACGCTTTCTGCCCCAGCTGGCGTTTAAACCGACGTACGTTGCCGAAGGCGCGCGGGGCGCGGGTTTTGCCGAGGTGGCGCGGGCCGTCTTGAGTGCCAGCCCCAGGGGCGAAGACCCTGGGCGGCAGAAAGACCGGGCAGCCTGGCGTTAAAGGCTTAAAGGCTTATTTGACGGTGAATTTGCCGTCGACCACCAGGCTTTGGCCGCCCGCCACGGGCACCCGTGGCACGGCGTCCGCCGTGAAATCATGCGGTGGCGTAGAACTGCCTTCCAAAATGTCAGTGCTGAATGACCCCACCCAATGACCTGGTCTCCAGATTTATCGCGAAAGCAGCGCCAGGGCCTGTGCGTAAGAGGTAGCTGGCGACTGCACATCGAAGTGCACGGTCTGCCAGCCCGCCTTCTGCGCACCTTCAATGTTTCGCCCTTGATCGTCAACAAAAACGCAATCTGCCGGTGGCACCCCCAGGGCCTGAGTACATAGCTCGTAAGCACGCGGATCTGGCTTGAGAATGCCGGTGTACGTGGCATCGATGATGACGTCAAACAAGGGGATGATGTCGACCCGCTCGCGAAACCCGGCGCCATAGAACAGATCGAGCTCGTTGGACAGAATGGCCAGGCGGCACCCCATGGCCTTGGCCTTGTGCACCGCATCGACTGCTTCCGGGCGCAGCACCGCTCGGGGGTCTACTCCGCGGGCGCGCTGCACGAGCGTCTGCATCTCGGTCCAGGTTTCACCGACCAGTTGCCCCACTTCGCGGGTACGCTCCAGCCAATAGTCTCTTTCGGAAATTTCACCGGACTGCATCGCTCGCCACAAGGCGTCTGTGGCGGGCTCGAAGGGGCCACGCCAGGTCAACGCGCCCGAGGGCAACCCTAGCGCCAGTTCGGTTTGCGCATGGGTTTCAAACAGGGTACGGCTGATGACACCGCCAAAATCCAGCACAAGGGCGCGCGTCATGGAGGCGCTCTTGCAATCAGACCCTGGGCCAACCATTGGTCAAATACGCCCAGCACATGTTGCGCAAAGGCTTCGTCGTTGATGTGGGCCGCCACGCGGCTGGTTTGGGCTGCGCCCCAGTCGCATTGCGCCAGTTCGTCCATTAGCGCATCCAGCCCTTGCGGATCATTCAGGGGCGCACCAGGCCTGTCCCATTCTTCGATACCCAGCAGGGGCAACACCAGATGGGTGGGGCCTTTGGCCGCCCTGAGCCGGCGGGTCAGCTCGCGCGCAAATTCGCGGCGCATGGTGGCATCAATACTGACGGAGGCAATCAGCCGGTTATGGTCGTGCGCGGGTCTCCCGGCGAATCGCACGGGTGGGGCACCCCAAGCCGGGTAATCGACCAGGTCAGTCGCGCCGGGTGCCACAATCATCGGCACTGCATGGCGTCCTGCCCCCATCAGGCGGTCAGGCCCGGCGGTGACGATGGAGCCACCCATGTGGTTGACCATCTCCTGCAGGCTGAAGTCCATGACGCAGGCAAATTGCCCTTGTGCCGCCAGCGATTCGAAGGCCCTGCCACCCATGCCGGTCGTGTGAAACACGGCCAGATCAAAGCCCCGCTTATCAAGTTCGGGCTTCAGATGCACCATGTATTTCAGGCAACTTGATCCAAGTGAGGTCATACCCACGACCGGCCGGTCAAACTTTGGCGCTCGGGCCTGGCGGCAGGCTCCCACAATCGCCCCGGCAGCTTGCGCCAGGGCTGACTGGCACAAGCTATTGAGCCCATACAAACCGCCCGCCCACAGCACCATGATCAGGTCTGGTGGGATGCGTTCTGGGGGCAAGAGCGGTGAAAATGCCACCGTGGATAAAACCACCTTGGGCACACCCAACGGCAGGCTGCTGGCGACGTCGAGTGCCAAATCCGTGCCCATGGTGCCGCCCAAAGCCAGCAGGCCGCTCATACGCCCTTCACGAAACAGTCGCACGGCCACAGCACTCGCCCCTTGGGCCATGAGCAGCATGGCACTGTTCTCGTCTCCGCTCTGCTTAATCTGTTGCAGCGTGACACCAGCGGCTTCGGCTACCAGGGTGTTGGGGATGTCAGCAGTCAGCTTTCCATTGGCGAGTACTCCCACGTCCATCACCAAGGCCTGTGCGCCGGTTGCTAGCACCTGCTCGCGCAGAAAGCCGATCTCGTCACTTTTGGTGTCGACGGTTCCGACGATCAGAATCGTGGGGGGTGAACCGCTCATGCCCTGCCTTCTTGTACGGCGGCAAAGGCAGCCTCCAACACATCGCACATGAAGTCCACTTCTTCGCGTGTGATGACCAGCGGGGGCGACAGGATCAGGTTGGGTCCGGAAATGCGGACCATCAGCCCCGCCTGGTAGGCAGCCCGGGCCACACGGCCCGGAATGTCGCTGTTACGGGCCATGGGGGTGCGCTTGGCTTTGTCGCTCACCATCTCGATACCCAGCATCAGGCCGATGCCGCGCACATCGCCTACAAAATGGCAGGTGTCGACCAGCTTGCGCAAGCGTGCCTGCATAGGAGCGCCAACGCGAGCGGCGTTGCCCGGGATGTCCAGCACCTCGATCTGATCCAGCGTGGCCAGGGCCGCAGCCGCTGCAACTGGATGCGCGCTATAGGTGTAGCCGTGCGAGACCGAGGCTAGCCCAGAGGTGTCGGCGTCAAACACATCGGCAATGCGGTGGTTGATCGCAGTGGCACCCATTGGCACATAACCTGACGAAAGCCCTTTGGCCAGGCACCACATGTCGGCATTCACGCCCCACAAGCGCGTGCCAAACATCTCACCGCTGCGGCCAAAACCGGTCACCACCTCGTCGGCAATCAGCAACACCCCATGTTTGTCGCAAATCTGGCGCACCAGCGGCCAATAGTTGGCGGGCGGCACAATCACGCCGCCCGCGCCCTGGACCGGCTCGGCGATAAACGCCGCTACTGTGTCGGGGCCTTGAAAAATGATTTCACGCTCCAACTGCTCGGCGCAGATCTCACCCAGACGAATCGGGTCATCGGTGTAGGGGTTGTGGTACAGCCAGGGCGTATCGATGTGAAAGCACCCGGGCAACAAAGGTTCGTAGGCGCGGCGAAAGTTGGTGTTGCCGTTCACGCTCATACCGCCAAAGTGCACGCCGTGATAGCCCTGACGCAGGCTGATGAACTTGAACCGGTCGGCCTGACCCTTGAGCTTCCAGTACTGGCGGGCAACCTTGAGGGCACCTTCGACTGCGTCCGAGCCGCCGTTGGAGAACATGACGGCGGCGACGCCTTCAGGCTGCATCACCTGCACCAGCCGTTTGGACAACTCAATCGCGCGCACGTGGGTGGTTCCACGAAACACGTTAAAGAACGGTAGCTCATCCATCTGCGCCATAACGGCATCGCGCACAGGTTTGTTGCTGTGGCCCAGGTTGCAAGCCCACAACCCCCCCACACCATCGAGCATCTTGTGGCCGTCCACGTCCCAAATCCAGCAGCCCTGGCCTTTGGCGATGATGTCAGGCGCCGACTTTTTCATGGCACCGGGATGGGCCATCGGGTGCCAGAGGAATTGCGCGTTGTCGGCCTTGAGCTGGTCGTTATTCATGTCATGTACTTTCAAAATCAGAGTTGAATCCAGGCTGTTTTCAGGTCCAGGTACTTGTCCATGGCGTGCATCGACTTGTCATGTCCGTTGCCCGACTGGCGAACACCGCCCAGCGGCACCGTGATGTCGGGGCCGCCGTAGGTGTTGACATGCACCACCCCGGCCTTGATGGCACGCACCATGCGGTGGGCGCGTGAGAGACTGCCGGTCCAGACGGCAGACGCCAAACCATAGGTGGAGTCGTTGGCCAGTCGCACGGCTTGGGCCTCGTCGTCAAAAGGGAGTACTGCCAACACCGGACCAAAGACTTCTTCGCGGGCCAGCGTCATGTCAGGCGTCACACCGTCAAACAGCGCGGGCGCCATGTAAAAGCCCCCCGCCACAGGGGCGATCACCTCGCCGCCCACATGCCACCTGGCGCCCTGCTCGCGCGCGGTCTGCACCGCCTTCTGGTTACGGGCCAGCTGGGCCTGGCTACACACCGCACCAATGTCGGTCGTCACGTTAAGTGGATCGCCCACCCGCAGGCTGGCCGCGATGTTTCGCAGACGCTCCACAAACTCGTCATGCACCGGGCGCTGCACCAACAGGCGCGAGCCCGCCACGCAGACCTGGCCACTGTTGCGGTAAATGCCCATGGCCGATACCTTGGCCGCCTGGGCCAGATCGGGCGCATCCGAAAACACGATATTGGGCGATTTGCCGCCCAACTCCAGGTAGACCCGCTTGAGGTTGGAGTCGGCCGAAGCCTTGAGCAACCGGCGCCCCACCGGGCCCGAGCCTGTGAACGTCAGAATGTCCACGTCCATGTGTCGCGCCAGTGCATCCCCCGCAGCTGCGCCCGTGCCGGTGACCACATTGAGCACGCCCGCAGGCAAACCCGCATCAAGGCACAGTTGGCCCAGACGCAGCAATGACAGAGACGCGTCTTCCGATGGCTTGAGCACCACCGAGTTGCCTGCCGCCAAGGCGGGTGCGATCTTCCAGGCACCGATCATCAGCGGAAAGTTCCACGGCACGATGGCTCCCACCACGCCCACCGGCTCTTTGTGGATCAGACCCAGCGTGCCCTCGGGCGTGGGGGCGATTTCACCATTGATCTTGTCCACACACTCGGCGTAATAACGAAACGTGCCGGCCGCACTGCCTGGCTCGGCTTTCCAGGCCATCGCAATCTCTGTGCCGTTGTCACGCACACCCAGCACCGCCAGCTCGGCATGGTTCGCCTCAATTTGGTCCGCGATACGGTGCAGAATCTTCTTGCGCTCGGCCGGCGCCATGCGCGACCACACGCCTTGCTCAAAACTTTGGCGGGCATTTGACACGGCGCGGTCCACATCTTCCGTCCCGGCTGCCGCCAGATGGCACAGCGTCTGCCCGTCGATGGGTGAGACCACGGGCAAGGTTTGTCCGGATGCGGCAGGCACCCAATGCCCACCAATCAACAAGCCCTGATCGGCAATGGATTGGTTTCGCAAGGCGTCAATGTGTTCTTGTTTCATGTTCAATTCATAGGAAAGCAGCCATCATGTGCCGCTGCGGGTCAAAAAGTGGCTTGCAAAGCTTCGGCCAGGTTGGCTTACGGTACTGTCAATACTACGCACAAGACGTGATTCAGACTATCAGGTTTGAGCACCACTGACTGCGGGTTTTTACGATCAAGCGCACACGACCCCCGCAGGCACACTTCATGGGTACGCAGCCCCTTCTTTTTAATCTGCTGACAAGCCTTTGACAACGTCCGATGCCGCAAATTCAGCGTGGGTCCAGGTCCTGGACACCTGCGACATGGACCAGCACGCCTGGGCTCAGCAGGGCTGGGCGCTGCAATACGAGCAGCTGTCATCCGGCCGGTTCAAGGGGCGCATTCACCGGGTCCAGTTGCCGGAAGTGAGCTTGCTGCGTGAAGACACCAGCATTGCCTTGCGCCAGCGAGGGCGGCTTGATGACAGCGTGTACGGCTTCGCGATGGCGCTACAGGAATCACCCGACCTGTTTTTCAACGGACAGCGTGTGCCAAGTCACGGCATCATGTGCGGCAGGGGTGACGCGTTGGACCTGACCACGCCGCCCCACTTCACCCTGCTTGCGGTTGTGGTGGAGCGCAGCCTGCTCAACCCGCTGTGGGAGCGCATGTACCAAAAGCCTCTGGCGCACTGGCTGGAACAGAAACTAGTGTTGCAGACTACGGAGGTCAAGGCGAAAAATCTGCGCGATCTGCATCTCAACGTGCTCGACCAAGCCAGCGCTCTGGCCCACCGCCAGCCCGGCCCACAGACCCTGCGCCAGTTGCGTGACGAGATTCTGATGGAATGGCTCGAAGCCCTGCCTCCACAGGTGGACACCTCCGAGCTACCCACCCTGGAGCGACGCAAAAAACTGGTCGACCGCGCCTGCGAGCTCATGCTGGGACACGCTGACGAGCCGCTGTCTATCCTTGAGGTGTGTAGCCGCGTGGGAACAAGTCGGCGCAAACTCAACTATTGCTTTCAGGACGTGCTGGGCACCACGCCCGTGAAGTACCTTCGCTCGATGCGTCTGAACGGCGTGCGGCGCGCCCTGAAGCAAGCAGCGCCCGGCTTCACGATTCAGGACATCGCCTCGCATTGGGGCTTCTGGCACTTGAGCCAGTTCGCCCAAGACTACAAAAACCTGTTTGGCGAGTTGCCTTCTGAGACCCTGCACCTACGATGAAGGTTTCACTTCGTTCGATGGCACGGCTGCTGGCTGGCCTGCTGTCATCGCCGTTACCGGTGGGCCAGTTGGTTGCTGTGGAGCGCTCACGCCAATCAACCCCATATTGGGTACGATAGAGGTCGAAAACGGCTTCGTGGCCTTGGTTAATGACAAAAACGGCACTCAGGTCTCGTCATCTGGACATAGTTTGCTATTAAAACTATATCAACAAGATGATTTGACCCGACGCCAAAATGCGCAGCGCATGCAACAGGAGGCGGCACGGGCCGTCATAAGTGCCAACCCCAGGGGCGAGGACCCTGGGCGGCAGAAGGACCGCCCAGCCTGGCGATAAAGGCTTATTTGAAGGTGAATTTACCGTCCACCACCAGGCTTTGGCCGCCCACCACGGGCACCAGTGGCACGGCGTCCGCCGTGAAATTGACCACCTCATCGAGCGTTTGCAAGGTGTAGGCCATTTCTTTCGTCGCCAAAGTCATTTTGACGCCTGTACAAGTGGCCACCGAATCGCAGCCGAAATACCGGTTGACCGTCGACGTTTCATGGAACCACACCATAGCGCGTTGCACCTGATTGGTGGCGTTGATGACAAAGGCCAGGTCCATTTTTCCGTCGGTGCTGAAACCGCCAAAATAACCCGGGCTTTTAGTGACGTCGGGTGTGTAATTGCCATTTTTGACGGCATCTGTGGCGGCACTGATCGTGATCTGCCCTGCCGCAGCAGCCACCGGGGCAGTGGCACTACCTGCCGCCGCAGGCGCGCCGCCACCACCGCAGGCGGTCAGCAGGGCCACCAATGCGACCGAAAAAACAACAAAAACCGGGCTTGGGACATTCATCGACAGTCACTCCATATTGATGTGGAAGTGACAGTCTCCGAGATCGACCGACCGACGCAAACCCCTCTGAGGTGGGGGTACTGGGCTTAAAGAATTTGAGAGGGGATTGTTCGCCGCGATTGGCTTAGGTGCCGACGCTTCGGCGTGACTAACTATTCAAGCCGCCCGGCACCGTCTTCACATAGGCGTCGCGGATGTATTCCACTTTTTGTTGCAACTCGGCCTCGGTATCAGCGTAACGCTGGGCAATGGCGCGAAACTCGCCCTGAATGTCAAAAAATGCATTGACCATGTCCGGGTCGAAATGTTGGCCTTTGCCTTGCAGGATGATCGCCACGGCGGCTTCATGCGACATGCCGGCTTTGTAGACACGGCGGCTGATGAGCGCATCGTAAACGTCCGCCACGGCCATCAGGCGCGCGGACACGGGGATGTCGTCGCCCTTGCGTCCCTGCGGGTAGCCGCTGCCGTCCCATTTTTCCTGGTGAAAAAGGGCGATTTCTTTGGCCATGGTCAAAAACTCGGCCTGCGTACCCAATGACTTTTCGGCCTTATTGATCGCGTCCCAGCCCAGCGTGGTGTGGGTTTTCATGATCTCGAATTCTTCGGGCGTGAGTTTGCCCGGTTTGAGCAAAATCCGGTCGGGAATGCCCACCTTTCCGATGTCGTGCAGGGGCGCCGATTTGAACAACATGTCGATGTTGTCTTCCGTCAGAAACTGGCTGAAACGCGGGTTGGGCTTGAGGTGCTCGGCCAGTGCTTTTACGTAAAACTGTGTACGACGGATGTGGTTGCCGGTTTCTGTATCGCGCGTTTCGGCCATGGAGGCCATGGTCAAAATCGTCACGTCCTGGATCGCCGTCATCTGGCGGTCGCGTTTGGCGATTTCCCGCTCAAGGTATTTGTTTTTGTTGCGCAAGAAGTCTGCGCTGGCCTTCAGTGCGATATGGGTCGCTACACGCGCCAACACCAGGGGCGGGCTGACGGGTTTGGTGATGTAGTCCACGGCGCCGAGCTGGAAGCCCAATTGTTCATCCGCCACACTGTTTTTACCGGTCAAAAAAATGATGGGGATGGCCCGCGTGGCGGGATTGGCCTTGAGCCTTCTGCACACCTCATACCCGTCCAGGTCCGGCATCATGATGTCCAGCAGAATCAAATCCGGCGGCTGACTGGCGCTGGCCACCGAGATACACGCGTCACCGCCATTGGCGACCTGCACGCGGTAATCCGATTTCAACAGGCTGGCGATCAGCGACAGGTCGTTGGGTGTGTCGTCCACCACCAGCACAGTGGCTCTTTCGATTGGTAAAGGCAAATCCATCGACATCGGGTGCTCAAAGAGATGCTTGGAACACTACTATGACACAAAACCACGTTCAAGACTGATCGCCTTCTTGCCACACGCCTGTTTGAGTTCCAGCAAGGCCTCTTCAAAGTTGAATCGGTCAATCGCGAGTTTGATCGGTTCGCAGTCGCGGCCAAAAGCGGTTTGGAATACCGCCCGGTTTTGGGCGAAATAGTCTTCGGCTTCAAAATCCTGTTGCGCCAGTAATGTTGCAAGGCGTTGACACAGCGCCATCAGTTTGTCCGCTGCGGGGGTCACTTGGCGTTCGGGTGTCAGCGCTGGTAGGCGGGATTGAAGCGCCTGAATGAAGGCGTCAAGCCTGTGCATCGGCAGGCGAATTAACCCATCAATCTCTGGACCGCCTGCTCCGTCACGCAGGGCAGCCTCCAGGGCAGCCGCCTCGACTTCGAGTTTGACCGCGCCAATATTGCCGGCTACACCCTTGAGGGTATGGGCCAGTCGTTCGGCCAGTGGACGATCCCCTGCGTCCAGCGCGTCGCGCACACGTTGGAGGGCCCCTGCCTGCGAGGCGATGAATTTGCGCAGGAGCGACACATACAGGTCTTGTTTGCCCATCACGCGGCGCAGGCCCAGGCGGGTGTCCAGGCCCTCAATCTCCAGGGCAAAAGTTGGAATTGCGCCCTCCGGCGAGCGCTGGTCTGCTACAAATCCAATTTCGTCAAGTCGGCTGTCTCGCACCAAACCCAGGCCAACGCGCGGCTGAATCAGCAATGCCAACACGCGCCACAGCTCGTCCGGGTCAATCGGTTTGGTGACAAAACCGCGCATACCGGCTTGCAGGCAACGGTTCTTGTCCTGCACCATGGCGTTGGCCGTCATGGCGGCAATGGGCAGGTCAGCGTTGCGCGGGTCTTTTCTAATTTCTGCTGTTGCGGACAAACCGTCCATCACCGGCATCTGCAAATCCATCAAGACGAGGTCAAACGGCGACTGCGCGTCGTTCATGGCGGCCACCCTTTGCACACCCATCAAGCCGTTGTCGGCTATATCCACCTCGAACCCTACCGCGCGCAGCAACTCGCCGGCTACCTGCTGGTTGATGTCGTTGTCTTCCACCAGCAATATCCGCGCACCCGCCAGCGGCAGCAAGGCGTCCAGTGGATCGGGCTGGGTGTTGACGAAATCACCGTCATTCACCCGGTCGAGTTCGTCCTCAGAAGCGCTGGTCGGCTGGGTCAAACCCAAGCGTGCAGTAAACCAGAAGGTGGCGCCTGCCCCTGGCTGGCTGCTCACCCCCACCTCACCGCCCATCAGTGCGGCCAGGCCCTTGCTGATGGCCAGACCCAGGCCCGTGCCGCCAAACTCCCGCGTGGTCGAGGTGTCTGCCTGCTCAAAACTCTGGAACAAGCGGCGCATTTGTTCGTCAGTGAGGCCGATGCCGGTATCCACCACCGTGAACCTGGCTAGCACCTCCAAACCCAGTCGTTGTTGCACCGATACCTGGATGTTGATACTGCCCGCTGACGTAAATTTGATGGCGTTGTTGGCGTAGTTGATGAGAATTTGACCCAGGCGCAGCGGGTCGCCCACCAGCCGGTGCGGCACCTCCTGTGAAACGGAACACACCAATGCCAGCCCCTTGGCCTCGGCTTTGCCACTCACCACGTTGATCACCTGATCCAGCACGTTGGAGAGTTCAAACGGAACGCGCTCGATTTTGAGTTTGCCGGCTTCCACTTTGGAGACGTCCAGGATGTCGTCAATGATCGCCAACAGGTGTTGCCCGGACTGCTGGATTTTGCTCACGTAATCGACCTGGCGCGGGTTCAAATTGGTCTGGCGTACCAAATAGGCCATGCCAATGATGGCGTTCATGGGTGTGCGGATCTCATGGCTCATGTTGGCCAGGAAATGGCCTTTTGAGCGATTGGCCGCATCAGCCGCTTCCTTGGCCCGCACCAGTTGTTCCTGCAAGGCCACCGCTTGGGTTGTGTCTTCCTGCAACCCGACGAACCCGGTGATTTTCCCCTGTTGGCCGACGATCGGAGAAATCAATGTATGGCCGGGGAAAAAACTGCCGTCTTTGCGTTTATTGAACAACTCTCCACGCCAGGCTTTTCCAGAGAGAACCACTTTGGCCATGGCCATGAAGTCTTGCCCTTGCGCCTTCGCGTCGGCCACCAGACTAATGTGGCGGCGCTCCAATTCTTGCGCTGAATACCCCGTGTCCTTTTCAAATTGTGGGTTGGCCCATTGAATGTAGCCCTGCACATCGGTGATGACCACAGACAGCGGGCTGACGTCCAGCGCCGCGCCCATCATGTTGTAACGTGCACGCGCGGCCGCGCTACGCCTGCGCTCCACCAGCACCTGAGCCAGGAGCAGACCCATCAGCGCGAGCACCGCAAAGGCTGCCATACCAACGGCCCAGCGTTCAACCCCTGAGACCAAGGTGCCCGTGTTGTGCAGGGAAACGACTTGCCATTGTCCCGCCGGGTCGTTCCACTCTACGAGTTTTCTGAGCACCAGATACCGCCGCCCACCCACGGCCACTTCTGCCGAACTGGGGTCAAACGGCAAAATTTGTGGCTCCTGGGCCTCAAAACGGCTGCCAAACTGCTTGAGCGCCCGTATATCAGCGATGCGTTGTGCGTCGGCTGGCAGCGCCAGTTGCAATAACCAAGGTTCGCGCGTGCTGGCAAACACGACGCCTTGAGGCGAGAGCAACACCGCGTCGTTGCCAGCAAAACGCAGCATTTGGTCGATCTTGGCGCTGGACATCTTCAGCATGACAACGCCAATGACCTCGCTGGTCTGACGGGTATCGCGGCGCAAGGGCGCGGCGTAATACAGGCCGCGTTCATTCGATACCGTGCCCACGGCGGCATAGACGTTGGCGGTACCCTGCATGGCGTTTTTGAAATAGGGCCGGAAGCTGACATTCGTGCCGGTTGAACTTTTGTCTTTGGTGGAATGCGCCACGATCACGCCATTGGCCGAGATCACGTAGGCACCGTCGGCTTCAAAAAGGGCACGCGCCACGGCCAGTTTTTCCATGGGATGTGAGGCATCGGGCGGCACATCGCCCAAGGCCACCAACTTCAGCGGCCATTCATTGAGCCCCATCAGCATCGCTGCGCCAATCGCCGTTGCGCCACTGGCTTCGTCCTGCAAGGCATCAACGGTGTAGTCCAGCGCATGGGCCAACCCGACACGCTGATCAGCGATGCGATCGCTGACGACCCATTGCACTGCAAGGTAGGCGCCCGCTGCTGAAACCAGACCCACCAGCAGCAGCGCCAGCGCGTATTGGCGCGAAAAAACGGGCAACTTCAGCCGGTCCATGTTGGGGGGTGAGATCAGCGTAGATTCACATTATTGCCAGCGGCAGGTACACCGTGAGGATGTTGCGATCCGAACATCATGTGCAAGCCAACATTTGGCGTCGCCTGCCAGCGCTTTCCAATGGACTCAAACGCCGCCTTGCGGATGCGTAGGGTCGATCCACAACACGTTTTCAGGTTGCTCTACCGGCGTCAGTCCCAGATTGACGGCGACGGCCTCGCCGTCACTGCGGCACAACACACATTCGAGCAGCTCGGTGGGGCTGGCGTTGATCTCCTGGTGCGGCAC
>JANOXL010000409.1:0-2091 GCA_031418395.1 Rhodoferax sp.
GCGTCTCACTCTGCGCGTGGCAGTACTAGGCGTAGAGGGCGTCGTACATCACGATGCTGTGGGCGAGCGTCTCGTAGTCGTTGGTGAAGTTGCGTGAAAGGCCCAGTGAAATCGCCAGCGGGCGGGGCGCCAGCGGAGTGACATCCACGCGCACCTCGCCCTGCCGAATTGCCGTATCTGGCTCACAAAGAGTTCACAAACTTGACCAGCGCATCGCGCTCGCTGCGGGTCATGGCCAGCACTTTCTTGCGCGCGGCATCTGCCTCACCGCCGTGCCACAAAATCGCTTCCAAGATGCCGCGTGCCCGACCATCGTGCAGCAAAAAATGGTGACCATTGACCTCGGGAATCAGGCCGATGCCCCATAACGGCGCGGTTCGCCAATGGCTAGCGCCGGGCAGGTTGGCCGAGTGCCGGTCTGCCAGGCCGGGGCCCATGTTGTGCAGCAGCAAATCGGTGTAGGGGTAAATGTGTTGACGGCTGAGCGCCGGGCCATAACCCTTGGCTGTGGTGTAGGCCGGGCGGTGGCAGGCGGCGCATTGGGCTTGCGCAAACAGCGCCTGGCCCCAGCGCACCTCGGGGTTGCTCGGGTCGCGCCGTGCCGGTACGGCCAAGTTGGCTTGGTACGCGACGACTAGAGCCAAGGTGTCGTTGTCAATTTCAACCGGGATGTTTTGCGCTGGCGGGTTGCTTGCGCCACGGTTGCCGCGTTGCACCCTCAGGCAGTCAAGCTGCTTGGCCGTGCAGTCCTCACGCGCAAAGTGCTCAGAGGTAATGCCAATGTCGGCGTGGAACGCCATTGCAGTTTGATGCTGTAGCGACCCCGCGCTGGCTTTCCAGCCAAAACGACCCACAACCTGGCCTGCGAAAGGGTCCCATACCTGGCTGACACTGCCCTTGATCGCATCTGTACGGCGGGCTTGATCGCGGGCATTTTGCTCAATATCCCCTTCAGAAATGGCGTCCAGCAATCCAACGCCAGGCAAGTGCGGCGCGACGCGCGGGCTGACCACGGTCTGTGCATGCAGTGGGCCATAGGCCAATTGCGAGAATTTGTAGCGGGGCTCGCGCAGGCTGAAAGGGGTGCCGTCGTCAAACCGTCCCGGTTTTTCGGTATAGATTATTTGGACTTTGCCTTCGGGCCGAACGCCTGCTACGGAAGAAATTGAAAGTTGATGACCATAACGCGCCTCTGGCTGCGGTTTGCCGTCCAGGCCAGGCACGGCCAACCGCAGCACCAGTGCGAAGGGCTGCAATGGGACAAAGCGGCGGTACAGGTCTGCGGTGGCGTGGGGCGCACCACGGCCATCCAGGCTGTGGCAACCGCTGCACGAGCGCTCATTGAAGTGCGGTCCCAAACCACCGTCAATACCGGATGGGGACGGCACCCGCACCCAATCGCGCCTGAAAA
Organism: Rhodoferax sp.; assembly: GCA_031418395.1. Classification (GTDB taxonomy): domain Bacteria; phylum Pseudomonadota; class Gammaproteobacteria; order Burkholderiales; family Burkholderiaceae_C; genus JANYCG01. The sequence continues at coordinate 1,412 of JANOXL010000409.1, forward strand.
TCAGACTGCCGCTGTCAAAAACGGCGCGCGCATCCGAATCCAGATTGGCCGCTGGGTGCGAAAACGCATGCCGTCCTGTCACCACCACGGTGGTGTTGCCACCTGGCCGCGCTTCAGAAGCGTCCGATGCAGACCGCTGGTTGACTGCTTGTGGGTTTACGGCAGGCGTAAATCCCAATAGGGCTATAAGGCACAATGATTTGCAGTGCCGGATCAACAAAACGGCGCGTGAGTGCGTAGGCTGCATCAAGTTAAAAATATCAGTAACTCTGCTGACTCAACCAAGCAGGTACTGGTTTAGGCATGGGCGGATACGTCCAATTGTGTTTTTCACCCTGCGCGTGGCAGCACCAAGCGTAGAGGGCATCGTACATCACTATGCCGTGGGCCAGCATCTCGTGGTCATTGGGGAAGTTGCGTGAGAGGCCAAGCGAAATTGCCAAAAGGCCTGCCGCCTGGGGGGCGAGGTCCAGGCGATCTGTGTCGGCACCGCGCACGATGGCGGCCAGGTCTTGCAGTCCCTTGCTTTGCGATCCGGCGCCACCAGCCCCTGTAGATTCATCTGCCGCGCTCAGCAGTTTGTAGCGTTTGATGAAGGTGTCAAAACTGCAATCTTCCCCCACATGGGTGAACTCTACGCCGGGCACGTCATACGGGGTGGCACCGGTTTCTTTGGCCAC
>JANOXL010000410.1:0-1501 GCA_031418395.1 Rhodoferax sp.
GCCACGACGATATGCGCTGCGAGCCGTGCCGCAGAGGACCCCGATGGACATCCAGAATCTGATCGCGATCGACACGCACACCCACCTCGAGGTGTCGTGCCGCAACCCGTTTGACAACTATGGTGAAGAGTACGACCGCGCGGCGGACAAGTATTTTCGAAATAGCAAACGCCCAACGATGGACGAGACCATCGCCTACTACCGCGAGAAAAAAATCGGCTTCGTCAATTTCACGGTAGACGCCGAGTCGCAAATGGGCCGCGCCCGCATCACCAACGAAGAAATCGCCGACGCCGCCGCTGCCAACAGCGACATCATGATCGCCTTCGGTTCCATCGACCCACACAAAGGCAAGATGGGTGGCCGCGAGGCGCGCCGTCTGGTCGAGAGCCACGGCGTCAAAGGCTTCAAATTCCACCCCACCGTGCAGGGCTTTTTGCCTGCCGACCGCATGGCCTGGCCGATTTACGAAGTGATCAATGAATACAAGCTACCCGCGATCTTCCACAGTGGTCACAGCGGCATTGGCAGCGGCATGCGGTGCGGTGGTGGGCTACGGCTGCAAAACAGCAATCCGATGTTGCTGGAAGATGTGGCCATTGCCTTCCCCGACATGCAAATCGTGATCGCCCACCCGAGCTGGCCCTGGCAAGACGAAGCGATATCCCTTGCGCTACACAAACCCAATATCTGGATTGACCTCTCCGGCTGGAGCCCCAAATACTACGCACCGCAACTGATCCAATACGCCAACACGCTGTTGAAAGACCGCATACTTTTCGGCAGCGATTACCCGCTGATCACACCCGACCGCTGGATGGCCGATTTTGAAGAAGCCGGTTTCAAGGACAACGTCAAGCCCTTGATCCTGAAGCAAAACGCGATGCGCCTGTTGGGTTTGAGCTAAACGCGCCGGGCGCGGTCGGGCAGGTACGACGGGCAAACATGAAGGCGATCCGCACGCTCGCAGATGTCGAGGCACTGGAGACGCTTGCATACGACAGTGTGGTGTCAGCAAAGTCCACCTACGACCTGATTGCGCGGGCTGCGGCCCGTTTTCCCGGGCGCGACGCTTTTCGGTTCCTGCCCGACGGTGACCCCGCCACGCCTGTGGTGCGGGTGAGCTACACCGAGCTGCTCGCGCAGATCCATCGTGCAGCCAATCTATTTGCCGCCCTGGGTGTCGGGCACGACGATGCGGTGGCCATCCTCGCACCGAATATTCCGCAAACCCACTATGCCCTGTGGGGCGCTCAAGTAGTAGGGCGGGCCTGCCCCATCAACTACCTGCTGCAAGCCGAGCACATCGTCGCGCTGCTCAAGGCCTCCAATGCCAAGGTGATTGTGGCCTTGGGACCCAATGAAGAGCTGAATCTTTGGCCTTTGGTGCAGAAACTACAAGCCTTGTGCGCGCTGCCAGTCGTGCAGATACGGGCGTGCGTAGATGCGACACCCGATGCGCCTGATGTCTTGGTTTTTCAACAGGAGTTGATGCTGCAGC
>JANOXL010000411.1:0-14297 GCA_031418395.1 Rhodoferax sp.
TGCAGGCCGCAGCAGGTGTGGTGGCCGACTCGGTGCCCGAGCTGGAATGGAGGGAGACCGAGGCCAAGGCGTGGGCCTTGCTTCGCGCCTCGGAGCTGGTCGAAGAGGGCTTGGAGTAACAAGAATGAACAATTCCAGCCAAAAAATCAAGTTGTTGATGATCGACAATTACGACAGTTTCACCTACAACATCGTGCAGTATTTCGGTGAACTTGGGGCCGAGGTCGAGGTGTTTCGGAATGACGAAATCAGCATTGAAGGCATTGCCGCGCGCGCGCCGGATCGCCTGGTGATCTCGCCCGGCCCGTGTACGCCGAAGGAAGCGGGCATTTCGGTCGCCGCGATTCAGCACTTCGCTGGCAGGTTGCCGATTTTGGGCGTTTGCCTCGGGCATCAAAGCATCGGCGCTGCGTTTGGCGGCAAGATCGTCAAGGCGCAGACCTTGATGCATGGCAAAACCAGCCTCATCCACACCACGCAAAAGGGTGTGTTCGCGGGGTTGCCCGAACAAATGACGGTGAACCGTTACCATTCGCTGGCGATCGAACGGGCAACTTGCCCGGCGGACCTTGAGGTCACGGCCTGGACGGACGACGGCGAGATCATGGGCGTGCGGCACAATGGATTTGCCCACGAGGCGCGCATCGAAGGGGTGCAGTTTCACCCGGAGTCGATCCTTACCGAACACGGCCATGCCATGTTGAAGAATTTTCTGGATTGACCTGCGCCTGTTGCAGCGCCCGACACTGCTGGCGAAACTGATCTCGACGCGGCGACTGATGCTGTTTGCCATTGAAACTGAGAAAACGCCCCGATCTTGCAAAGGATTGAATGCTATATTATATATAGCAAACTATGTATATGATACGAGACCTAAGGCCGAAAATTTCGTAAATCGGGTGGTTTCGGGCCAACTTCGGAAAGTAATTAACATGGAAGTTAATTTTAAATTACCATGACCACAGCCATCAACGCAAAAAACATCGAGATTAAACACATCGAGACTAATCACATCGATTTACGCAGTGACACCGTCACCCGCCCGACCGCTGGCATGCGCGCTGCGATGGCCGCCGCGCCGCTGGGCGATGACGTGTTTGGCGACGACCCCACGGTGAATGCCCTGCAAGACAAACTCGCCGCGATGTTGGGCTTCGAAGCGGCACTGTTTGTGCCCACCGGCACCATGAGCAACTTTTGCGCAATCCTTGCGCACTGCCAGCGCGGTGAGGAGTACATCGTTGGCCAGGGTGCGCACTGTTACCGCATGGAAGGTGGCGGTGCGGCAGCTTTTGGTAGCGTGCAGCCGCAGCCTTTGGCGCACCAAGCCGATGGCACGCTTCTACTCTCGGATATTGAAGATAACATCAAACCGGACGACGCGCACTTCGCCATCACGCGGCTATTGGCGCTGGAGAACACTTTTGGCGGCAAGGTCTTGCCCTTCGCCTACGTACAACAGGCGACGCAACTGGCCAAATCCAGGGGTCTCAATACGCACCTGGATGGCGCGCGCCTGTTCAACGCGGCGGTCGCGCAGGCCACCGCCAATGGCACGGATGCCTATGCGGAGGCGCGACAGATCGCACAGTGTTTTGACAGTGTGTCGGTTTGCCTGAGCAAAGGCCTGGGCACGCCAGCAGGCTCGGTTTTATGCGGCTCCCGCGCCCTGATTTCAAAAGCGCACCGCATCCGCAAGATGGCCGGTGGCGGCATGCGTCAGGCGGGTGTACTCGCAGGTGCGGGGATATACGCGTTGGACCATCACGTAACGCGCCTGGCGGACGACCACGCGCTGGCACGGCGTTTTGCAGACGGCATTTCGGGACTTGACGGCCTGGCAGTGACCGCGCCTCAAACCAACATCATTTTTGTCGAACTCACTGGCGCTGCACGTGAAAAAGCCACCGAATTTGTGGCGCACTTGAGAGCACATCGCGTTTTGGTGACGGGGCTGTACAAATTACGTTTCGTCACGCACCTGGACGTGGATGCTGAGGCGGTTGACCGCGCCATCGCTGCCGCGCGGGGATTTTTCAAAGCTTGAGCCATCAGGCCAGCCGCGCTGCCAGGTTGAAATACCACCACCACGCAAGCCATTCTCCAGCCATTCCCACCCAACCGCCAATCATCATGCCCAATTCCCACAAAATCAGCCCGCAAGAAGCGCTCTTGCGCACTATCGATCACCGCGAAATTTTTCATGACGAGATGTTGCATGTCGTGCGCCAAATCATGGCCGGTGAGTTGTCGCCGGTCATGATGGCCGCGCTCATCACCGGCCTGCGAGTGAAGAAGGAAACCATTGGCGAGATCACGGCGGCTGCGCAAGTGATGCGCGAGTTCTCGACCAAGGTGCACGTGGCAGACAAAACGCACCTGGTGGACATTGTGGGCACCGGCGGCGACGGCTCCCATACTTTCAATATCTCGACCTGCGCCATGTTTGTCGCCGCAGCGGCCGGTGCCAAGGTGAGCAAACATGGAGGCAGGAGTGTGAGCAGCAAAAGCGGCAGCGCCGATGTGATGGAGAGCCTGGGCATCAATATCAACTTGAACCCCGAGCAAATTGCCCGCTGTATTGCCGAGGTGGGCGTGGGTTTCATGTTCGCCCCCAACCACCACCCGGCCATGAAAAACGTGGCGCCGATTCGCAAAGAGCTGGGCGTGCGCACGATTTTCAACATCCTCGGGCCGCTGACCAACCCGGCTTCTGCGCCGAATATCCTGATGGGTGTTTTCCACTCCGACCTCGTAGGTATCCAGGTGCGCGCCTTGCAGCGCCTCGGCGCTGAACACGCGCTGGTGGTGTATGGCCGCGACGGTATGGATGAGATCAGCCTTGGGGCGTCCACCATGGTGGGGGAGTTGAAAAACGGGGAAATCACCGAATACGAAATCCATCCTGAGGACTTCGGCTTCGCCATGACCAGCAACCGGAGCCTGCGCGTAGAAACCGCCGAAGAGTCCAAAGCCATGCTGACGGGTGTGCTGAACAACGTGGCCGGTGCGCCCAAAGACATTGTGGTTTTGAACGCTGGTGCTGCGCTGTACGTTGCGAACGTGGTGGATTCTGTAAAGGCCGGCATCGAAAAAGCACGGAATGCAATTGAATCAGGCGCGGCAAAAGCCAAACTGGAGCAGCTCGTAGCCATCACGCATTCGCCTGGTAGTTGATGTTGGAGCGAATCCAACGGGAAACTACCCGACCACTTTTTTTGAATTAACGGGTCCATCAAGGTATGGACTTAAGTGGATAACGTAAGGCTACATGTTGAAAGTTGGATGCAAGGCAGTCGACTTCACCGGCGCCTCTGATCTGGCGAACAAGTTCGTTCGCAGCGGCATGCGCGTGGTTCAGGCCATGGCTGTGCTGGAGGAGCTTGAAGAAACTGCGCGGCTTGGTAGCTTGATTTTCATTTCAATCGAATAAATTCTGTCCGGGCTAGGGAATTCCCTTGTTTCGTTTTCAAATTCAACGTATACATTAATACATACATTATCGCGTTCGAATAGCAAAGAGGCTTCTAGTTCAACAGCTACGCTGGTAACTAGCAGCGGAAACAATGGGAGTAAACGGTGACGGCACAGGCTGCAATTGCGAGTGAAAGGGCGCCGGTGGCTGCAAGCGCAGACCCGTGGGCAACACTCGCCTGGGTAGGCCATGACTTGCAGCGGCCTGAGTCGGTCATTGCCACGCGATCAGGTGATCTTTACACGGCAGATTGGCGCGGCGGCGTAGCGCACATCGCGCCAGACGGATCTCAGTAGCTCTACATGGGGCAGCCGATTGATGGCGAAGCCTTGAAGCCCAATGGCATCGCCTTGCTCAAAGACGGCTCCTTCTTGCTGGCCCATCTAGGCGCGGAGTCAGGCGGCATTTTCAGGTTGCACCGAGATGGGCGTACGGTGCCATTCTTGCGACAGGTGGAAGGTCAAAACCTGCCGCCCAGCAATTTTGTGGTCGAAGACGCCCAGGGGCGGTTTTGGATCACGGTGAGCACACGGCTTTGCCCCCGGGCGCTTGGCTACCGCAAGTCGTGCAGTGATGGTTTTGTTGTGATGGTCGATGGCAAGGGCGCACGCATCGTGGCCGATGGCCTGGGCTACACCAATGAATGCGCCGTTCACCCAAGTGGAAAGTGGTTGTATGTCAACGAGACCTTCACCCGGCGGTTGTCCAAGTTTGCCATTGCGCAAGACGGCTCTCTGGGCCCCAAGCAACTCGTGACCGAATTTGGCGCAGGCGTGTTCCCGGACGGTATGGCGTTTGACAGCGAAGGCCACGTTTGGGTCGTCAGCATCGTGAGCAACAGTGTGATTCGCGTCGCACCCGATGGCCACCAAACGCTCTGGTTGCAAGACGCTGATGTGGATCACCTGGCCTGGGTTGAGGCGGCTTATCAGTCCAATGCCATGGGCCGCCCGCATCTTGATGGGGTTAAAAGTCAGTGGCTAAAAAATACCTCCAGCCTGGCTTTTGGCGGGCCTGATCTCACCACGGGTTACTTGGGGTGTTTGCTGGGTGACCGCCTCGCAAGCTTGCGCATGCCGGTGGCGGGCCATCCCCCGGTGCATTGGCTGTATTGAACGTTCCGTTGACATCCCAAATCGTGAGACCTTCGTGAAAACAACCCTGGCCAAGACAGCAGAGATGCCAGACACCGCCTCGATGGTGGACGGCGCCTACCAAACGATGCGTCGGAAAATTCTGGACAACCTTTGGGCGCCAGGCTACCAGGCGCTGGAGCAGGAAATCGCGTTGATGCTCGGCATGAGCCGCACCCCGGTTCGTGAGGCGCTGATTCGGCTGGCGAATGAAGGCCTGGTGGAGGTCATCCCCCGCCGGGGCATGCGTGTTCTGCCCGTGTCGCACAACGACATGAAAGAGATCTACGAGATATTGACCGCACTGGAATGCATGGCTGCCGAGATTTTGGCGGCGCGCCAGCCCACAGATGCCGAGCTCAAACCTTTGGTGACGGCGACCAAGGCCATGCAAAAGGCGTTGGACAAGGATGATTTGGACGGCTGGGCTGCTGCAGATGAGCTGTATCACGAGCGCTTGGTGCAAATGGCGGGCAACAAGATGCTCGCTGACGCCGTCTTCAGCTACTGGGACCGGGCCCACCGCGCCCGCATGTTCACACTGCGCCTGCGTCCCAAGCCCGTCAACTCAACACGTGAGCACATGGCGTTGGTGGAGCACCTGCGCGCGGGCGATGCGCAGGGTGCGTCGCGCCTATACCGCGAGCACCGCCAACGCGCGGGGCGCGAGTTGCTGGGAATTTTTGAGCGTTTTCGTCTACAGCAAATGTAATTTCTCTACCTTGTAATCTATGAAATCTTCGTATCACGTCGCTGTCTTGCCGGGAGACGGCATTGGCAAAGAGGTCATGACGGCGGCGGACCAGGTGATGAGCGCAGTCACGCAGCGCATTGGCGTCACTTTTTCGCTGGACTATCAACAAGCCGGCGCACAGCACTACCTGGACAGCGGCGTAGCGCTGCCGGAAAGCACGCTCAAAGTCTGCGAACGCGCCGATGCCATTCTCTTCGGCGCCATGGGCTTGCCGCATGTGCGCGGGGCCGACGGCACAGAGATCATTCCGCAGCTTGACCTGCGTTTTCACTTTGATTTGTACGCTGGCGTGCGGCCCATTCGCACTTTCAAAGGGCTGCCCACGCCTTTGTCTAGCCCGTTGGCCCAAGCGATAGACCTGGTGCTGGTGCGCGAAAGCACCGAAGGACTTTTTTACGCACGTGGCCGGGGCGATGTGCGCGGCGACACCGAGGTGTTTGACTCCATGCGCATCACGCGTCCCGGAACCACCCGAATTTGCGACTTTGCTTTCAAACTCGCGCAAACCCGCGCGCAGCGCCTGGGGCGGCCCGCGCGCGTCACCAATGTGGACAAGGCCAATGTGTTTGCTTCCATGGCGTTCTGGCGCAAGATTTTTGAAGAGTCTGCCGCGCGCCACCCTGATGTGGCGCAGGACAGCGCCTACGTCGATGCGATGGCCCTGAACCTGGTGATGAAGCCGTGGACCTACGACGTGCTGGTAACAGAAAACATGTTTGGCGACATTCTCTCGGATCTGATTGCCGCGCTGGTGGGCGGTATGGGCATGGCACCCTCGGGTGATATTGGGGACCATCACGCGCTGTTTCAGCCTGCCCACGGCACCGCGCCAGACATTGCGGGGCAGGGCAAAGCCAACCCCACGGCGATGATTTTGTCGGCCGCGATGATGCTGGATTGGCTGGCGGTACGCCACGGCGACGCCCGATTGGCCGACGGTGCGACCTTGGTGAATGCCGCCGTCGAGAAAGTCTTCGCCCAAGGTATCGTCAAGCCCATGGAGTTTGGCGGCAACAGCGGCACGGCGGCGGTGACTCAGGCTGTATTGGAGGCGCTGGCCAAATGAAAATCGCTGTGGTCGGCACGGGGTACTTCAGCCAGTTTCACTTGGAGGGTTGGCGTGAGATGTCGCCAACCCATGGGGTGCAACTGGTCGGGCTGTGTGACTTGGACCTGGCCAAGGCGTCCCGCCTCGCCGGGCAATTTGGTGTTGCACGGGTATTCGACGACATAGAGAAGATGCTGGACGCGTCGCAGCCTGATTTGGTCGACGTGGTCGTTCCACCCGCAGCGCAAGCGGCGGTGCTGAAGCAGGTCATCGCGCGAGGAATTCCCGTTATCTGCCAGAAGCCGTTTGGTGTTGATTACGCGCAGGCCCTTGCATTCACCGAGCAGGCTGAGGCGGCCCAGGTGCCTTTGGTCGTGCATGAGAATTTCCGCTTTATGCCTTGGTTCCGAGAGGCGAAACGGCTGATTGATTCGGGCCACTTTGGCACGCTGCATAACGTCAACTTTCGCCTGCGACCGGGTGATGGTCAAGGGCCGACTGCTTATCTGGATCGGCAGCCGTATTTTCAGACCATGGCGCGCCTGCTGGTACTGGAGACCGCCATCCACTTCATCGACACGTTCCGCTACCTGGTGGGCGAGGTGAGCGCGGTGTACGCCAAGTTGCGCCGCCTCAACCCGGTGATTGCGGGTGAAGATGCCGCACTCATCACCTTTGAGTTCAGCAGCGGTGCCGCGGGCCTGTTTGATGGCAACCGCCTGAACGACCATGTCGCCGCCAACCCGCGTCGCACTCTAGGCGAGATGTGGCTGGAGGGCAGTGCAGGCGTGCTGAGGCTGGATGGCGACGCGCGTCTGTGGTGGAAGCCGCACCACGGCGATGAGGTTCCTCATCGCTATGACACAGGCAGCGCGCAGGGTTTTGGTGGCGGCGCCTGTGGGCGGCTACAAGCGCATGTTGTACACGCGCTCGCTACGGATTCGCGGATTGAAAACACTGCGCGCGACTACCTGCAAAACCTGCGCATTCAGGAAGCGGTGTACAGGTCCAACGAAACTGGCCGACGCATTGCCTTGGCGGAAACTGAGCTGGCCTTGGCCTGACTGACACGTAGCGTCTTCAACTCATCACCCGCACGTTCCAAAAAATTCACCCCTGTACTTTTCAATTTTTCAAGGAGACCTTATGACCATCGCCAACAAGCTGTTCCATCTGTCCATTGCTGTAGCTGCCACTTCATTTGCTGCGGGCGCCTCAGCGCAGACCATCCTCAAATTCAGCCACACCGACCAACAGCAAGGCGCGCGCCAAGCCGCGGCCCAGGTGTTTGCCAAAAAGGTGGAGGAGTACACCCAGGGCCGCTACAAGGTGCAGGTTTTTTGCTGCTCGCAGTTGGGCAATGATCCAAAGAACATTGAGCAGCTCACCTTGGGCGGTATTGACTTCACCGTCTCCGGCACAGGCTCATACGCATCGTTTGTGCCTAGCCTAAATCTGACCTTCATGCCCTTCATCATCGACTCGTACGCGCAAGGCTGGAAGTTTTATGACGAGTCCAAGTGGTTGCAGGCGCAGTTTGACAAGGCACCTGCCAAGGGCTTCAGGTTCCTGGCGACCTGGGAAGCGGGCTTCAGAAGCATGACGACCAAAGACCCGTTGAACTCCCCCGCAGACGCAAAGGGAAAAAAGCTTCGCACCTTCCCCAATGAAATGATGCGCTGGCAACTGGAGGCCATGGGTTTTGGCATCCAGATCATGCCTTTACCCGAGGTTTACCTGGCGATCCAGCAAGGCGCGGTGGCTGGGCAGGAGAACCCGATTGACACGATTGCTTCGAACAAGTTTTATGAAGTGGCGCCGCACGTCACGTTGACCAACCACGTCTACAGCCCGATCCCGATGGCGATCTCCGAGAAGACCTGGGCCAAGCTGTCGCCGGTTGACCAGCAGGCGATCACCCGCGCCGCCAAAGAGGTGGCACCGTGGCAGCGCAACATGATCCGCGACAACGACGAGGCATTGTTGGCCGACATGGCTTCCAAGGGCGCAAAAATCAATCGCAAGCCAGACACTGCAGCGTTTCGCAAATCGGTTGAGCCTGTTTATGCCAAAGCCCGCGAGAAGTATGGCGCGGATGTTGACCTGGTGTTGAACGAGACGGCGGCGATTCGCAAGGCTGTCAAGTAAAGCTGCCGAATCAGACAGCATGTAGCGCTTTGTTCATTAGCCCAATCAAATTTGCGTCCGATGTCCGATAACCCTCACCTTGCCCCCGCACCTCAGGCCTTGCTGTGGCTCGCCAAGGTTTTGGATTGGTCGGTCATCCTGATTGGCGCAACGCTGATAACTTTGGTCTTCACCAATGTCGTGCTGCACGCCTTTGCCAAAGACTTCGCCTGGATGACGGAGCTTGGTGAACTGCTGATGGTGTGGGTCACGTTTCTGGGTGGTGCAGCAGCCGCGCAGCGTGGCGCGCATATGGCGATTGGAGAGTTTCTGGACAAGCTCGATGTCGCCCGGCGCCGCCAGGCGGATGCCGCCATTCAGGTTTTTTGTATGGTGGTACTGGGCGTGCTGCTGTATTACGGCGTTCGCATCGTCATCAGCGGCTGGGACAACGTGCTGACCACGCTGGAGTGGAGCATGAGTTGGCAATACATGCCACTGCCGCTGGGTGCAGCACTGATGCTGATTTTCATTGGCTGGGACTTGGTGCAGATTTTGCGCGGTGTGCCGCGCGAGCTGCGTTATCCGCAGGATTGAGCCCCTTACTGAGTTAACAAAATGCTCGCCCTCGTTATTTTTGGCAGTTTCTTTTTGCTTGCATTGGCAGGCGTTCCGCTGATGTTCGCGCTCTTGGCCACAACGGCGGGCATCGTGGTCGCCTACGGGATGCAGTACCCGCTGGAGAGCGTTTTCCTCTCCTTTATCGGCGGTGTGGAGCCATTTATCTTGATTGCCGTGCCGCTCTTTGTCTTCACAGGGGAGCTCCTGGCGCAAGGCGGCGTGGGCAAACGTATTGTGGAGTTTGCCAACGTGCTGTTTGGCTGGCTGCCGGGTGGTTTGGGCGTGGTCACGGTGATGTCATGCCTGCTCTTCGGCGGCGTGTCGGGTTCGGCCATTGCCGATACCGCGGCGATTGGTTCGCTGGTGATCCCGGCGATGCTCGCGCGCGGCTACTCTCGTGGGTTCGCGGCAGCGCTGGTGTCGGTGGCCGGCACGCTGGCACTGTTGATGCCTTTGTCCATTCCGTTTTTGGTATACGCCTTTGTATCGGGCGTGTCCATGCGCACTTTGTCGATGGCGGGCCTTGTTCCGGCGGTTATATCTGCGCTGGCGTTGATTGGCGTTTGCATGTGGCATGGCAAATCAACAGGCGTCGATCCGGGCGGCAAACCATCGTCGTTGGCGGCTATCTGGCGAGCCGGCAGAAATGCGGGCCCCGCCTTGTTGATGCCGGTGCTCATTGTGGGTGGTATCTGGTCCGGTTACTTCACCCCAACCGAGGCGGCCGCAGTGGCGGTGGTTTACGGCCTGGTGGTGTCGCTGTTCCTGTACCGTGACATCACGATCAAAGACATTCCGCATTTGCTTTTAAGGGCTTTCATGACCAGCGCTACCGTGATGCTGGTGATTGGCGCGACCGGCGCGCTCGCCTGGCTGATCACGGCTGAGCAAGTGGCGCAGCAGATGGCCAACTGGGTCTCATCGGTGGCGCATGTCAAATGGGTTTTCCTGCTGATGCTCAATGTGGCACTGGTGCTGCTGGGCATCTTCATTGAGCCTTTGCCTGCGTTACTGATGGCCGCACCGTTATTTTTACCGCTGGCCATGGCATTCAAGATTGACCTGGTTCACATGGGCGTGATCATGACGGCCAACCTGGCGATTGCCCTCTACACACCGCCCGTCGGAGGAACACTTTTTGTAGCGGCCAAGCTGGCCAGGGCGAGCATCGGCGAGATCACTCGGCATTTGTGGTTGATGATGGCCGTCACCTTCAGCGTTGTGATTTTGATAACCTACGTGCCCAATCTCACTTCTTGGCTGCCGCGCTTGATCGTTTCCTGGGGATAGCTATGTATGTCGTCACTGTTTTGTTCACGCTGAAGCCAGAGCATTCGGCCGCTTTTTTGCAGGCTGTCATTCACAACGCGGAAACATCTCTTGCCAACGAGCCAGGTTGCCGCCAATTTGACGTGTGTGTCCTGGACAAGCAACCGGATGAGATTTTTTTGTACGAACTCTACGACTCCAAAGACGCATTTGACGTGCACCTGGGTGCCGAACACTTCTTGAAATTCAGCGCCCAAACCGCCGCATGGGTCAAAGCCAAAACAGTGCATACTTTTGTTCGGGTTTCGCCACGCGATTGAGGCGTCCCGTCAAGTGCCGATGCCGTTGTGATGGCGTCGTGCCCGGTGCAGCTGAGTTTTAGAGTTGCGATGGGTTCCTGCGAAAATGCAGGCTTTGCCCCATTCCTCGTATCAAATTCTGGTTTTGGGCTGCGCCAAACACCACCCCATGGCCAAACTCTATTTTCGCTACGCCGCCATGAACGCTGGCAAATCTACCGAGCTGCTCAAAGACGCGCACAACTACCAGGAGCGCGGCTTGGCGGTGCGGCTCTTCACCGCCAAAATCGACACCCGCGCAGGTGAGGGTGAAATCCTCTCGCGTTTGGGTCTGCGCCGCCAGGGTGAGTGGTTTGACGACGCTACTGATTTTGACGAGGTGCTTTCCCGTCCACAACCCAGCCCGCAAATCAACCTGCCCGGCACGGTGGAGGCTGCTGGCCGTCCAGGCGCCACCAGCGCGGCCCCGCCGCGCCCCGACTGCGTTTTCATCGACGAAGCCCAGTTTTTGACGCCTGCCCAGGTACTGCAACTGCATCGCCACGCTCATTTGCAGGGCGTGCCGATCATGTGTTACGGTTTGCGCAGTGATTTTTTGGGCCAGGCGTTCCCGGGCGCTGCAGCGCTGTTGACCCTGGCCGACAGTCTGGAAGAGCTCAAAACCATTTGCGCCTGCAAGAAAAAAGCCAGTATGAACACGCGCCGGGACGCCAGCGGCCTGCGCATGACGCGCGGGGCGCAGGTGCAAATCGGCGGTAACGAATCGTATTTGGCGGTATGCCCCGCCTGTTTTTACAAAGAACTATGAGCCAAAAGCTCGGAAAAAGCTGAAAAGTTAAGCTCACAAGTTAGGCAAAAAAGGACGCCTCATGTCAGATATTTTGGACAAAATCATCGCCGTCAAACACGAAGAAGTCGCTGCGGCAATGCGCAAGATGCCGCTGGCTGCGATGCGGGCCGATGCCGAATCACGGGTGCTCACGCGCGATTTCGTCGGTGCGTTACGCGCTAAAGTCGCAGCGGGCCAACCGGCGGTGATCGCTGAAATCAAAAAAGCCAGCCCGTCCAAAGGTGTGATCCGCGAAGACTTCATCCCCGCCGACATCGCCCAAAGTTATGCGGAAAACGGTGCGGCCTGTCTCTCGGTGCTCACGGACCGGCAGTTTTTCCAAGGCCAGCCGGACTATTTGAAGCAGGCCCGAGCCTCATGCCAATTGCCGGTCTTGCGCAAGGATTTCATGGTCGATGCGTATCAGATTTACGAATCCCGCGCGATGGGAGCTGACTGCGTTTTGCTGATCGCGGCCTGCCTGGACGACGCCCAAATGGCCGAGCTGGAAGCAGTTGCGCGCTCTTTGGACCTGGCCGTGCTGGTCGAGGTGCATGACCGCGCTGAGGCCGAGCGCGCGTTGAAGCTCAAAACACCGCTCTTGGGCATCAACAACCGCAATTTAAAAACTTTTGAGGTCTCGCTGGAGACGACCTTGCAATTGGTCAAAGATTTGCCGGAATTGGCGCGCACCGCCGGGGCGCAGCAACGTCTGGTCATCACTGAAAGCGGCATCGCCACGCGGGACGATGTATTGCGCTTGGGTGCGGGCGGTGTGCAAGCGTTTTTGGTGGGCGAAGCCTTGATGCGAGCGCCGGATCCAGGCGAGGCGTTGGCAGCGATGTTTGGGTAAGTGCAAAACTCTGTGGGCTGTTTGACGGCTTTTGATGGAGAGCTGACGATTCTTTCGCATTTATTCAGTTTGTAAATTTTATGTTTTTATTAAGTTAATGTATTTATTTATAACAAAAATGTATTGAAATAGATAGCTAACTGTTGTTTATTTACAAGACCAATGCTTGGATAAGAACTTTTAAAATTTTGACAAGAAATTTATTCGACAATTCCTCATCCAAATTGATACAGTGGACGCCTGATCTTTGGCCTATTGCCGCCGACTGGCGTGCCACAGTTAATGGTTTCTTGGCAACACCGGTCGCCAGAGCTCTGGCGTTGTATGTTCAGAATCGCCTGGATAACGGGGCGACGGTCTATCCACCCGCGCCGTTCCGTGCCCTGGAGATCACGCCTTTGGATTCTGTAAAAGTCGTGATTTTGGGGCAAGACCCGTACCACGGTCCTGGGCAAGCCCAGGGCTTGGCGTTTTCGGTGCCGCCGGGCATACGCGTTCCGCCTTCACTGCGCAATATCCAGAAAGAGATCGCGCGGGACAAAACGCTTGCCAGCGCTCCGGGCCAAATTGGCCCGTCAGCCAGCGATGGCTCGCTGGAGCGCTGGGCGCGGCAAGGCGTGTTGTTGCTCAACACCTGCTTAACCGTAGAAGACGGCCTACCCGCCAGTCATGCCAAGCGGGGTTGGGAAGTGCTTACTGACAACATCCTCCAGGCGGTCAGTCGCCAACAAGTCGGCGTGATTTTCTTGCTCTGGGGTGCCCACGCGCAGGCCAAGCGACCTCAGCTCGAGGTGACTTCCAGGCGGCACCTCGTGTTGACGGCGAATCACCCGTCGCCTCTATCCGCCTTGCGGCCACCCCAGCCCTTTATCGGCTGCGGCCATTTTGGCCTCGCTAACCGCCACTTGCTGGAAAACGGCAAGACGCCCATCGCCTGGTAAATCCACCCTTCAACTCGACCGTGAACCTTGGCTGCGGGTTATTGATCCGGCCCGATGAAGCCTAATCTCCGTTCGGGCTGATCTCATCGAAGCCCTTCGATGGGTCCAGGCGACCGGTTCATTTTCATGGGGCCTGATCAAAAGGGCCGCGAGCGCTGACCAGCCGCCTCGCCGCCACCCTTGACCTAACAAGTGGCTGACAAGGTGCATATTTCCATGGCATAATCCGAGGTTCACTAAAGGAGAGGTGGCCGAGTGGTTAATGGCAGCAGACTGTAAATCTGCCCTCTTACGAGTACGCTGGTTCGAATCCAGCCCTCTCCACCAGTGACAGAAACAATGCAGTGATTTCCCGTGCGGGGTTCGTATAGTGGCAATACCTTAGCCTTCCAAGCTAAAGCGAGGAGTTCGATTCTCCTACCCCGCTCCAGTTGGTGGGTTGAGGCAGGCGGTGTTCAGTGAAGATGGTTGGTAGTTGAATTCGGTTTTCACAG
The DNA here is from genome assembly GCA_031418395.1 of Rhodoferax sp. Taxonomy (GTDB): domain Bacteria; phylum Pseudomonadota; class Gammaproteobacteria; order Burkholderiales; family Burkholderiaceae_C; genus JANYCG01. Next base: position 13,844 of record JANOXL010000411.1, read on the forward strand.
GCGTAAATGAGTTCGACAGTTTTCTTTGTCAAAACGCTGTGAACCTAGGCCCGCCAACGCAATCAATGCGCTGACACGACAAGGCGGCGCAACGACGAGTCACAGTGTTTTGACAAAGAAAAAGCCCATTTGGCTCAGTGGCAGAGCACTCCCTTGGTAAGGGAGAGGTCCCGGGTCCGATTCCCGGAATGGGCACCAGTTTTAAGTTTGTATTGTTTGGTTGAGTTTATTGTTGATTTAATCTTCAGAGTTTGAAAGAAATTTTGATATGGGAAAAGAAAAGTTTTCACGCACCAAGCCGCACATGAACGTTGGCACCATTGGGCACGTTGACCACGGCAAAACCACGCTGACGGCGGCCATCACCACCGTGTTGGCCTCCAAATTTGGCGGCATTGCCAAGGCCTACGACCAGATTGACGCGGCGCCGGAAGAAAAAGCGCGCGGCATCACC
>JANOXL010000412.1:0-31029 GCA_031418395.1 Rhodoferax sp.
GGCGGCATGGGCACGGTGTATGGCGCAGCGATTGGCGCCGCGCTGTTTTTGTTTGCACAGAGTTATTTGCAGGATTTGCTCAGGCTCGCCAGTGAAGCGGCGGCAGGTTTGCCCTGGCTGGCTGCTTTGTTGTCACCCGACCGCTGGCTGTTATGGCTGGGGCTTTTGTTTGTGCTGTCGGTGTATTACTTCCCCACCGGCGTGGTGGGCAAATTGCGAACCAGCGCTGTTCTGAGGCAAAACACCGAGAACTTGAAAACTTGAGTGACATCCCACCATGACTCCCACATCACGTTATTTGACCTGCGTCGGCCGAGAAATCCACTTCATGGATTGGGGCCACGCCAGCAGCCCTGCTGTGATCGCCTGGCATGGCCTGGCGCGCACTGGCCGTGATATGGACGAGCTGGCGGATCATTTGAGCCAGCTCGGTTACCGCGTGATTTGCCCTGACACGATTGGTCGTGGTCTGAGCCAGTGGAGCCCCGAGCCCGGCGCTGAATATTGCCTGGCGTTTTACGCGCGTATCGCAGCCGATTTGGTGGCGCAACTTCAGGTCGGCAAAGCCCATTGGGTTGGCACATCGATGGGTGGCGCACTCGGCTTGGTTTGCGCATCAGGGCTATTTCAGCCGCAGCTCAAAAGCGTCATTCAAAGCCTGACTTTGAACGACACGGCGCCGCAGGTGGCCGATGCGGCGATCGCCCGGATTCGCGCCTACGCGGGCAACCCGCCGTCCTTTGCGACCGTGCAGGAGCTGGAGGCCTTCTTTCGGCAGGTTTACCTGCCCTATGGTTTTCTCACTGATGCGCAATGGCGGCGCTTGACCGAAAGCTCCACCCGTCGTTTGCCCGATGGCCGGGTCACGCCGCATTACGACCCGGCGATGGTGCAGCAGTTTGTCAACTATCCGGACGACTACCTGATCTGGAATCATTACGACGCGTTGGCCATTCCGGTGCTCTGCCTGCGAGGCGAGAATTCAGACTTGGTGCAGCGCGAGACTACGGCGCGGATGTTGCAGCGCGGCCCTGGTGTGAAGGGCCTGACGCAGGTGGTCGAAATCCCCGGTTGCGGACACGCGCCCGCCTTGAATGTGATGGAACAGTTGCAGTTGATCTCCGGGTTTATTTCCGGGACGTGATGAACAATCAAAAATGGTAGCAACGTATGTATATTTTACGAGACCTAAGTCCATATTAAATTCATAGATCCGGCTTTCAGATGGTTTTCCAGTCAATAATTAACACCCATATTAATTTTGGCGTTCTCTCGCCAGTGCGTTAAAAGCGTTGAAAACATCGCCCAGTTTCAAAATTCTCAGCCTTTTGGCGGGCTGCGCGTCCATTACACTTTGCGTACACACCATGTTGCAGCGCGGTTCGCGGCAACTTGAACCCGCGTTCCCTTGTTGAATGATCTCGTCCTCAAAAAAACGACTCTCGCTTCGACTGGTATTGACCATCCCTTACGTGCTGTTGGTGCTGGTTCTGGCCATCATCATCGGCGCATTGTCTTACTCCGCAGGCAGCAAGGCGGTTGACAAAGTCTCCGAGCATTTGTTGCTCGAAACCGTCGGGCGCATCGGGCAAGCCGTCGACCGGCACATTGTGGGCTCGGGTGCCGTGCTGGAGGCTGCGTTCCCGGATGGCATGGCAGCACCCGCATCGATTGAAGATGAACTTGAGACGCTGCGCACCCGTTTTTGGATTGCCACGTCGCTCCACTTGGATCCAAACAACTACGTGTACTACGGCAACCGGGTTGGGCAGGGCATCGGCCTATATCGCCACTCCCGCAAGGACGGCGAATTGCGCATCAAGCTGAAGGCTGACGAGAACCGCGATTTTTACCGCTTCAGCGGCATTCATGGCGAGCTTGAGAACCCCATGCGCGAGGGCAAACTGTTTGATCCCAGAACGCGTCCCTGGTACAAAGCCGGGGTGTCCGAACAACTCCACACCTGGACCTCGGTTTATATCGACTTCGTGACCGAGGATTTGGTGGCCACCCGCGCAAGGCGTGTGACAGGGAAAAGAGGCGAGTTTGAAGGCGTGGTGGCCACCGATGTGTCTCTGCGGGGGCTCAATGATTTCGTCAAACGGCTCGATGTTTCGCCCAATGGGCTGGCCTTCATCGTCGAGCCCACTGGTGATTTGATTGCATCCAGCGCCTCGGCCAATGTCAAGACCATGGCAGACGGCAGCAAACAACGTATTTCTGCTGAACAAAGCGGCAACCCACTCATTTCGGCCATCTATCGGGAAATCCAGGGTCGTGCCACGCCACCCACTGGCAAGAGCCGTTCAGAGACTTTCAAATTCACCTCCTCCGATGGCCGCACGATCCACGCTGCATTTGACCGGCTGAAGGACGATGCGGGCCTACAGTGGATCACGGTCGTCGCAATGCCGCGCAGCGATTTCATGGCGGGTGTGACGGACAACGTCATTCGTACGGCCGTGTTGGCAGCGCTCGCGGCGCTTGTCACTATCCTGATCGGCTTTCGCATTTTGAACCTATTGGTTGGCGATTTAAAACTGCTAAGCGAAGCCGCTAAACGTGTGGGCGAGGGGCAGCTCAATTGGCCGGTGGACAGCAAGAAGCCAGGCGAAATCGGTGATTTGGCCCGAAGTTTCGCCTCCATGCAGCAGCGCTTGCAAACCGATGATCTGACGCAGTTGGCCAACCGAGAAGCATTCATGCTGCGATTGCGCCAAAAGGTCAGCCTGAGTGAAGGTGTGGTTGTGCCCGATCGATTTGCCGTGTTGTTTGTCGATCTAAACCATTTCAAACACATTAACGACCATTACGGCCACAGTGTCGGTGATCGGGTGCTGATTGAAATCGGCTCGCGCCTGCGCAGCAAGGTGCGCGCGCAGGACATGGTGGCGCGCCTATCGGGGGATGAGTTTGCGGTGTTGCTGGACGTCATCGGCGACCGCGAAAGCCTGGAGCGTGTGCGCCACCAGATCCAGAAGGCGCTGCTGGAGCCGCTTGTGGCACTAGGGCGTGAATCACTGGATGCGGTGGACTTTGGCGGTTCGGTCGGTGAGGCGCTCTTCCCGGATGATGGGCGCGACGCCGACACGCTCTTGCGCAAGGCAGACAGGCGCATGTATGGTCAAAAATTTTCCGCGAGACCACTGTCTTCAGTTACACCTCTGCGGCGCAATTCGGATTCGCGCCTTTAGACGTAGCCTGGGGTCGACCCAGCTTGGTGTTTTTAATCCCAGCCTGACAAATGCCGCTGGCTGATGTCACACAGCGCATTGATCCACGCGTCGGCGTCATTCAGGCAAGGGATGTAGTGGAACTCGCGCCCACCGGCATGCAGAAATGCCTCGCGCCCTTCCATGTTGATCTCTTCGAGTGTCTCAAGGCCGTCGCAGTTAAAGCCGGGGCAAATCACGTCTACCCGGGCGGTACCGGCCTTGGCCAAAGCGATCAAACTCGGCTCGGTGTAGGGCTCCAGCCATTTGGCGCGACCCAAACGTGATTGAAACGTAAGTTTGAACTGATTTTGGGTCAAACCAAGCGACTGTGCCAACAGACGCGCGGTGGTTTGACATTCGCTGTAATAGGGGTCACCCAACTGGATACAACGCTCGGGGATGCCGTGAAAACTCATTACGAGCTGATCTGGCTTGCCGTGATCCTGCCAATACTTGCGCACACTCGCAGCCAGCGCCTTGATGTAACCCGCGTCGTCGTGGTAACTGTTGACGAAGCGCAATTCGGGCAGCCTGCGGGTTTGCAGGCCCCAGCTGTAGACCGCGTCAAACAAGCTGGCCGTGGTGGTCGCGGAATATTGTGGGTAGGCGGGCAAGATCAGCACTTTGTTGACGCCTTGGCGTTTCAAGGCATCCAGCTGTGAGGGGATGGACGTGCTACCGTACCGCATGGCGTGGATGACCTGGATCATCTGGCCCCGTTGCGCCAAAAACCCCTGCATCAGCGAGGCTTGTTTTACTGTCCAGTATTTTAGCGGCGAGCCTTCGGGCCGCCAGATGCTGGCGTATTTAGCTGCAGACTTGGCAGGCCGTACGCGCAGGATGATGCCGTTAAGAATCAGCCACCAGAGCAATTTGGGGATTTCAACAACGCGGGGGTCACCCAGAAAGGCCGCTAAAAAGCGCCGCACTGCGGGGGCTGTCGGCGCATCGGGCGTGCCCAGGTTGCAAAATAGAACCGCAGTTTTTTGGGCGGTGTTGGGGGTTTCGATGCCTGGGGAGTCCAGGGTGGGCTCTTTGGCGAAGGGCGACAATTTAAAGAAGGGCATGCGTTATTCTCCCGTATCTTCTCTTGCGCTTTTGACATGAAGAATTACACACCCGGACAGGCGAATGATTGACGTTTCAAAAATCAAAGCCATCACGATTGACCTGGACGACACCCTCTGGCCGATTTGGCCCTGTATTGAACGCGCTGAAAGCGCCTTGGCCGCCTGGCTGCGCGAGCACGCGACAGCGACTGCCAGTTTGTTTGCAGATTTGGAGGAGCGGCTGCGTTTGCGTGAGCAGGTCATGCGCACTCGTCCCGATTTGAGCCACAACATGAGCGCCCTGCGCCTGGAAGTGATCCGCCTCGCGATGCACCAAAGCGGTGACGACAGCGCGTTGGCACAAGCGGCATTTGACGTGTTTTTTGACGCCCGTATGCGAGTTGATCTGTTTGACGATGTGATGCCCGGTTTGGCCTACCTCGCTGGGCGTTACCCCGTGGTGGCGCTTTCCAATGGCAATGCAGATGTGCACCGGGTCGGCATCGGGGAGTATTTTCACGCGAGTGTGAGCGCGCACGTGTTTGGCGTGGGCAAACCAGACCCGAGCATTTTCCATGCCGCTGCAGAGGCCGCCGGTGTTTCAGCGCATGATGTTTTGCATGTGGGTGACGACATCGGGCTGGATGTGATGGGCGCTTTGGCCGTCGGCATGCAAACCGTCTGGGTCAACCGAACAGGGCAGGCCTGGCCCCATCCAGAAGCGCCCCATTTAACAGTCGCAGACCTGAACGAGCTGGTCAGGCAATTGCAGCAATAGCGGCCAAGCCACTTCTGACCGCTCCCTCGAGCGTGGCAGGGTAGGGGCCTTCGCAGTAATCCCCGCAAGCGTAAAGGCCAGGTGCGATGCGCGTGGCGGGCCTTAACAAACCGGGGGTACAGGCGAAAGTAGCGCGTTTCTCAACAATCGTCTGAACCGCCACAAGAGTCAACCCCAATTGCGCTTGACCCTGTTTCAAAGCCTGGGCCTCCAACTCGTGACGTTCGCCCGCACTGGCGCTGACTACAAATGCCAGCAATCCACGGGGGCCACCCAACTGGCCGCGGTCAAATACAAATTGCGCTGGATGTTCACCGTCGACCCCGCTGCGCAATGCGAGCATGGGGTGTGGCAAGGTGGCATCCTGCGCATACGCGTAAACCGTGGTGATGGCTTCGAATTGCAGCGCTTCGGCCCCGCGAGTCCACTGTGCGATGGGGTCTGCGCCACTGGCAGACCCGAAGTTTGTCAAGTTGGACAAAAGTTGTACCGCATGGGAGGCCGAGCTGGCCACGATGGCTGCGTCGAAGGGCTGCCCGTCAACTGACCAGTTGTGTGCTCGCGAATCAAACGCGAGCCCCTCAACCCGTGCGCCCAATCGAAGCTGAGCGCCGTTTTGGGCCAACCAATTTGCTGCAGCCTGTGGGAATAGTTTCGTAAGGTCTTGCTTGGGCAGCAGTAAATTGGAGCCACCCCTTGGCCCGAAAAGGGAGTCTTGCAGAACGCGCAGGAACACTTGGCCACTGGCCCGATCCGCCGGTGTATTCAAGGCCGACACACACAGCGGCTCAATCAGTTCCGCCATGATTTTGGGCCTGACGTTCTTGCAAAGTTGCGACACGGTCAGTTGCTCGGGGCATTGGAAGCGATGCCACTGCCAGCCTAACGCGGCAGATAGAAGTGACAACTTGTCCGCCATGCGCCAGGAACGCGCGCCAAAAATGCCAGCTACTGCATCAAACGGCGAGGGCCAATTTGGAAACGCGATGCCTTCGCCATCGGGAAACTTCAGTGCGAGTGGCTGCCGATGCAGTGCCGCATGGGTTTTGACGCCTACTTGAGCCATCATTCGGAGGGTGTCGCAGTAAGCGCCAATCAGGATGTGCTGGCCGTTGTCCAGCGTCACCACAGTGCCATTCGGCAGTGTTCCCGTGACAGCCCTGGCGCGGCCCCCGAGCGAGCGGGACGCTTCAAAAACAGTGACTTGATGCCCCGCCTTGGTCCCTGCAACCGCCGCAGACAGGCCTGCCCAACCTGCGCCGATGATGGCGAGTTTCATGCCGCTCAAACGCGTCCCAAGGCCTGCACCTTCCACGCCAACCAAAGCTTTCGCAAAGGCGTGAGGCTAACGCGTTGGTGCATCACTTGAAAGTTGTCCCGCTCAATCTCATGCAACAAAGTGCGGTAAATACTGGCCATCATCAGGCCCGGCTTTTGAGCACGCCGGTCTTGCGCGGGTAACAAGGCAAAGGCCTCGTCGTACAGCTGGTGGGCGCGCGTGGCCTGGAATTTCATGAGCGCCGTAAAACGGTCCGAGTAACTGCGTTTCAAGATTTCGTGGGCCTTGACATCAAACTGCTGCAGCTCATTGACTGGCAGGTAGATGCGTCCGCGCATGGCGTCTTCCCCAACATCCCGGATGATGTTGGTCAATTGCAGGGCTTGCCCCAAAGTGTGGGCGTACTGTGTGGTTTGGCTATGGTGTTGCCCAAAAATATTGGCGGCAACTTCTCCGACGATTCCAGCAACCAAATGGCAGTACTGTTGCAGATTCGGAAAGTCAAGGTAGCGGGTTTGTTCCAAATCCATTTGGCATCCATCGATGATCGCCAATAAATGACGTGGCTCAATTCGATAGTCGGCGGCCAGGGGGACCAGGGCTTTCATAACGGGATGCGAAGGCGCCTCCTGGAACGATCTCGCCACCTCGGTCCGCCACCAGGCCAGTTTGGTTTGGGCAAGCCCGGGGTCGGTCATTTCATCGACGACGTCATCGACTTCACGACAAAATGCATAAAAGGCCGTAATGGCGGCACGCCTGGGTTTCGGTAGGAAAAGGAAGGCGTAATAGAAGCTGCTGCCCGATGCGGCGGCTTTTTGCTGAACATATTCTTCGGGCGTCATGTGTGAATTGTCACCGCAGGCGATTACATCCAAAACGCGCGCCAGAACAGGATCGGAAAGTCATAAGCCCGAATTTTGGGTCGCTGAATCAAAGTGGCGTAATTTATTGCCTCGATTTTGTCGATGATGCGCAGGCCGCCTTGCACTACCAGTCGCAATTCCCAGCCGGCCCGTCCTGGGATACGTTTGGCCAGGGGTGCCCCTGCAAGCATCATGCTTTTGGCGTGTGCCACTTGCGCCGTGACAAGGGCCGTGACGGCAGGTGTTTGCGAGCCACTGCGATGTTCTTGAATCAGGCGTTGCAAACCCACACCAAAACGCACACATTCTTCGTCCGGTACGTAATAACGACCTCTTGAGACATCGACGCTGAGGTCTTGCCAGAAATTGATCAACTGCAAAGCGGTGCAAACCTTGTCGCTCATGTCCAGCGACCCGGGATCAGTGATGTCGTACAAATGCAGCAACAAGCGGCCAACCGGGTTTGCCGACAACTTGCAGTAGCTGAGCAGTTCTTGGCGGCTTGCGTAGCCGGCTTTGTCACGTGATTTGGCGACATCCTGTTCAAAAGCATCCAGCAAGGCCAAAAGCAGTGAGACGGGCAAGTTGAACTGTGCCACCATACGGCCAAGCGGTTCGAAAACTTTGGGCCATTGGGTTGCCTGGCTGTCTGGCCTCGCTTGCTTCGTGAATGCTTGCTGATCCAGGCATTGAAGCAGGGCCTGCCGCATAGCCGCCAAATCGTCGAGCCTTCGTTGTGCTGGTGCATCACCTTCATCGGCGATGTCGTCTGCGGTTCGCGCAAACGCGTAAATCGCGGCAATCGGTGCGCGTAAATGGGGCGGACACAGCCATGATGCGACCGGAAAATTCTCGTAATGTGTCGGAGGCTGGTCGCCGGATTGTGCAGTAGTTGGCGAAATAGACATCGGTTTGGAATTGAAAACAAGCTTATGTGTGGCTTTGGCGCGCTGTCTTGCTTGTCAGCGATGCTATAAATCTTGACAATATAAGGGCAAGGACACCTAAAATTGTCATTCCGGTCGACGGTTGTGATGCCGTTGACGTCTGAGTCTCGCCCTTTACCGGGTAATTTTTACGGATTTGCCATGTCATTTCAGCCACCAGCCCTATTGTTGCATCGGTCAAGCGCGGCGCGGCCAGGAGCAGTACGCTTGAAGAAAAGGCTGATGGGAGCTGGCGCATCGGTTACTGGGCGATTGGGTGCCGCTGGGTTGTTGACAGGATGTGTGCTGGCCACCGTCGTCGGTTGCTCGAAGCCCGCGCCTGTGCAGGAGCCCATCCGAGCCGTCAAGGTTGTGACGGTCAGTTCTTCCAAAATGGAGTCGGGGGCAGAATTTTCGGGCGAAGTGCGGGCTCGGGTTGAATCGCGATTTGGTTTTCGGGTCGCTGGCAAGCTTGTCCAGCGGGCGGTAGAGCCGGGCCAGCGCGTGAAGGTGGGGCAATTGTTGGGCCAGTTGGATGCGCAGGATTACATTCTGGCTGCTGAAGCCGCCAAGGCGCAGGTGACATCCGCTGCAACCAATCGAAATTTGTCCGTCGCCGAGTTCAAGCGGTTTTCAGATCTGAAGGAACAGAACTTCATTAGCGGTGCTGAGCTTGACAGGCGGGATGCGGCCGTCAAGGGAGCCGAGGCCCAGTTGGAACAGGCGCAGGCCCAGTTGTCATCTCAGAGAAATCAGACTGGCTATACCAAACTGACCTCGGATGTTGCTGGGGTTGTCGTCGGTGTTGAAGCAGAGGCGGGTCAGGTCGTCGCGGCAGGTCAGCCCATCGTGCGGATTGCCAAAGATGGCCCCAGAGATGTTGTTTTTTCCGTGCCAGAGGATCGGGTCGCTTTGGTGACCATGGGTTCTGCCGTGGATATTCGGGCTTGGTCCGGCAGTAGTACGTTGAAGGGTGTTGTGCGTGAAATTGCCGCAAGTGCTGACCCGGTCACCCGGACTTTTCAAATCAAGGTCGCCCTTGACGGCAAAGACGGCGGTGACTCGTTGGCAATTGGATCAACTGTGAATGTGATGCCACAGGCTTTATCCCTGGCTGGCATAGAAGTCATAAAGCTGCCCACCAGTGCCTTGAAGCGTGACGCAAAATCGACGGCAGTTTGGCTGGTGGACAAGGCCAGCATGACAGTCAAGTCCCAGGTGGTTGAGGTAGTCTCCGCTGAAGGAAATGACGTGATCGTGTCCAGCGGTGTGACGCCGGGCATGTTGGTCGTGGCGGCAGGGGTGCACGTGCTTCAATCCGGACAAAAAGTGACGCTTTACAAGGAAAAGACAGCAGTCTCAGCGGATCCCAAGCCAGTGGCTGCGGTTAAGGCGGCTGAAGCGGTTAAGCCAGCAACACCCGCATCGAAATGAGGATGTGATGGCTATTTCACATTCTCCCGATCACTTCAATCTTTCAAAGTGGGCGCTTGAGCATCCGGCGCTGACGCGGTATTTGCTCGTCGTTTTAATGCTATTGGGATTTATTGCCTATTTTCAACTGGGGCAGGACGAAGACCCGCCATTTACCTTCCGGGCGATGGTGGTACGTACCTACTGGCCTGGTGCTACGGCACAACAAGTCGCTGAGCAAGTTACCAATAAATTGGAACAGGCCCTGCAGGAAGTACCTAAAGTTGACAAGATTCGCAGCTATTCCAAACCAGGCGAGTCGCAAATCATTTTTCAATTAAAGGACGATTTCAAGGCGGAAGAGGTTGCAAACATTTGGTATTTGGTCCGCAAAAAAGTGGGGGATATGCAGTTCACGCTCCCACAAGGTGTTCTCGGCCCCTTTTTCAACGATGATTTTGGCGACGTGTATGGCGTGATTTATGCCCTCGAGTCCGATGGATTTAATCCTTCGGAGCTCAAATCCTTTGCAGAAGATGTGCGCCAGCAGCTCTTGCGGGTCAAGGACGTCAGCAAGGTTGAGATCATGGGAGCTCAAGACGAGAAGATTTATCTCGAAATCTCGCAAAAAAGACTTTCTCAGCTAGGTTTGGACATGGGTCAGGTCTTGGGGCAAATGGGTCAGCAAAACGCCGTGGAGTCGGCTGGCGCCATGCAGGCCCCAATGGACACAATTGCGGTGCGCGTAGGTGGGCAGTTCACCACCACGGCTCAAATAGCAGCGATGCCGATTCGGGGCGCTAGCGGTGTGCAGATGCGGTTGGGCGACATCGCAAAAATAAACCGGGGCTACGCAGATCCCCCTTTTACCAAAGTGCGCCATCAAGGCAAGGAAGTGATTGCCTTGGGTGTTTCGATGGCCAAGGGCGGCGACATCATCAGTCTGGGCAAGTCGCTTAAGTCTGCAACCGCAGCAATCGAAGTGACATTGCCATTGGGTGTCAAACTTGTTCAAGTGCAAGATCAGCCGGTGGCGGTCGCCAAATCGGTCAACGAGTTCATTCGCGTGTTGATCGAGGCGGTGGTCATCGTGCTGGTGGTCAGTTTTGTGGCGCTTGGATTTCATGTTCGCGCCAACGAAAAGAATTTTTTCAAGCGGTATTACATCGACATGCGTCCTGGTTTGGTCGTCGGCATCACCATTCCCCTGGTGTTGGCCGTCACGTTCTTGGCGATGTGGTACTGGGATATTGGCCTGCACAAAATCTCTCTCGGATCACTCATCATCGCTTTGGGTTTGTTGGTGGACGATGCCATCATTGCCGTAGAGATGATGGTTCGCAAGATGGAAGAGGGATTTGACAAGGTACGTGCTGCGACCTTCGCCTATGACGCCACTGCCATGCCCATGTTGACGGGCACCCTGATTACTGCAACAGGCTTTCTTCCAATCGGAATCGCCAAATCAATTACGGGCGAATACACCTTCGCAATTTTTGCCGTCACAGTGATCGCCTTGGTGTTGAGCTGGATTGTTTCCGTTTATTTTGTGCCTTATCTCGGCACGCTCCTGCTCAAACCGCCTGCCCACCTTGGAAGTCAAGTGCCCCTGGAGCAAGTGCCAGGAACCCGCACGCCTGTGCAAGAGTCATTTGAAAAAACCATGCGTACAACCGCTACGGCGTTGGCACCTCAGGCCCAGCAGGCGCATGCAGCCAGTGAAAGTTTTGACGGGGCGTTCTACACCGTTTTTCGCAAAACGGTTGACTGGTGTGTTGAATACCGTTGGGTGACGATTGGCGCAACATTGCTGATATTTGGATTGGGCTTGTTTGGCATGGGAAAGGTCCAGCAGCAGTTTTTCCCGGATTCAAGCCGTCCTGAGCTTTTAGTGGAATTGTGGTATCCAGAAGGTACTTCATTTGCCGCAAACGAGGCCTTGGTAAAGCGATTTGAGCAAAAGATGATGAGCGAGCCAGGGGTTGAAAGCGTGACAACTTGGGTAGGTACCGGTGTGCCACGGTTTTATTTACCGCTAGAAACCATTTTTCCGCAGACCAATGTGTCGCAGGTCATCGTTTTGCCTAAAGACCTGACCGTGCGCGAGTCGTTGCGAATCAAAATGCCCGCCATGTTGGCGACGGAATTTCCGGAGGTGCGCGGGCGCGTCAAGTTGCTGCCCAATGGCCCTCCGGTGGCGTACCCCGTTCAGTTTCGAGTGAGTGGCCCAAATCCGACGGTGCTGCGCGAAAAAGCCGACGAGGTGCGGGCCGTGATGCTGAAAAACGCCAACGCGCGTGGCGTCAACGACAACTGGAACGAATTTGTCAAAGTGCTGCGTTTGGAGGTTGACCAGGCGAAGGCGCGTGCTTTGGGCGTGACCAGCCAATCAATCTCTCAGGCCTCTCGGACCATTCTGTCTGGCGTCACTGTCGGCCAATTTCGGGAAGACGACAAACTTATTGAAATGGTGCTTAGGCAGCCACTTGCTGAGCGCGATACGTTGACGGATTTGGGCAATGCTTATTTGCCTACCGCGTCAGGTAAATCAATCCCCTTGACGCAAATTGCCGTGCCGGTTTTTGGCTGGGAGCCAGGCGTGCTGTGGCGCGAAAACAAGGACTACGCCATTACGGTTCAATGTGACATCGTCGAGGGTTTGCAAGCCGCAACTGTGACCGAAGAGATGTTGCCCGCATTGAAGGCGCTGGAGAAAAAATGGCATGCGGCTGGTGACACAGCCTATTTGATCGCAGTCGCCGGTGCTGTGGCTGAAAGCAGCAAGGGTTCAGCTTCCATTGCGGCAGGTGTGCCCATCATGCTTTTCATCACCTTTACCTTGTTGATGTTGCAATTGCATAGTTTCAGCCGGGCCATGCTTGTGTTTTTGACCGGCCCATTGGGAATCGCCGGTGTTGCTGGCGCTTTGTTGATTTTTGACCGGCCGTTTGGATTCGTGGCCCTGCTGGGCGTTATCGCTCTCATGGGCATGATTCAGCGAAACTCGGTCATTCTGATCGACCAGATTGAGCAGGAACGTGACGTCGGTGTGCCAGCGTGGGACGCGATTGTCGAGAGTGCTGTGCGGCGATTGAGGCCCATCGTGTTGACAGCTGCGGCGGCTGTCTTGGCGATGATTCCATTGTCCCGGTCAGTGTTTTGGGGCCCGATGGCGATCTCAATCATGGGTGGTTTGATCGTCGCTACAGTACTGACCCTACTGGCTTTGCCGGCGATGTACGCGGCTTGGTTCCGGATTCGCCGTAATACGCCCGGCATCGTTTGACGCGGGCTGCGCCAGGTATCTTCCACTGCCCGGGCAACCGGTGCCTCGTCCCACTCGGGTTAAAATAGAAGGCTGACCTATTTGCGGGACTGCTTTGAAGCTGTCCCGGATTTTTTGCGCGGGTGGCGAAATTGGTAGACGCACCAGGTTTAGGTCCTGACGCCAGCAATGGTGTGGGGGTTCGAGTCCCCCCCCGCGCACCAGGCAATACCTCTTATCGCCCACTATCTTGGAGTCCATTCATGGCCGTCACCGTTGAAACATTAGAAAAACTTGAACGTAAGATCACCCTGACATTGCCTGTTGACGTCATCAAGTCAGAGGTGGATTCACGCTTGAAGCGCCTGGCCCGCACCGTCAAAATGGACGGCTTTCGCCCAGGCAAGGTTCCCATGACTGTTGTGACCCAGCGATATGGCTATTCGGTTCACTACGAGGTGATGAATGACAAAGTAGGCGAGGCATTTGCCAGCGCCGCCAATGAAGCCAAATTGCGAGTGGCAGGGCAGCCACGCATCACCGAAAAAGAGGCAACTCCTGACGGCGAAGTCGCATTTGATGCCATTTTTGAAGTTTTCCCAGAGGTCATACTGGGTGACTTGGCCACCGCAGAAGTCGAGCGACTGAACGCGCAAGTCACCGACACTGCCATCGACAAAACGATTGAAATCCTGCGTAAGCAGCGTCGCACATTTGCCCAGCGCGCCCACAATGCGGCCGCCATTGAAGGCGACCGGGTCAATGTTGACTTCGAGGGGAAAATTGACGGTGAGCCGTTCGAAGGTGGCAAAGCCTCTGATTTTCAGTTCATCGTGGGCGATGGGCAAATGCTCAAAGAGTTTGAGTTGGCAGTCCAGGGGATGAAACCCGACGAAAGCAAGACCTTTCAATTGGCGTTTCCGGCTGATTACCATGGCAAAGATGTGGCCGGTAAAACAGCGGACTTCATGGTGACCGTCAAAAAGATTGAATCGGCGCACCTGCCCGAAGTTAATGAAGCGCTTGCCAAATCTTTGGGCATTGCAGACGCCAGTGTGGATGGCCTGCGGGCCGATATTCGCCGCAATCTGGAACGTGAGGTCAAATTCCGCCTGCTGGCCCGCAATAAACAAGCCGCCATGGACGCCTTGATCGCCAAGTCAGTGTTGGATTTGCCGAAGTCCAGCGTGCAGTCTGAGTTAGATCGCCTCATTGAGGGTGCTCGCGCGGACTTGAAGCAGCGTGGCGTGAAAGACGCTGACAAAGCCCCGATTCCAGACGATTTGTTCCGTCCGCAGGCAGAGCGCCGAGTGCGATTGGGCTTGACTGTCGGTGAACTGGTCAGAGCCAAAGAGCTACAGGCTAAACCTGAGCAGATCAAGGCCCATATTGACGAGCTTGCAGCGAGTTACGAAAAACCTGCCGAGGTGGTGCGCTGGTATTACAGCGACAACAAACGCATGGCGGAGGTCGAAGCCATCGTCTTGGAAAACAATGTCACAGAGTTTGTGTTGAAACAAGCCAAAGTGACCGACAAAGACATCTCCTTTGATGAATTGATGGGCCAAGCCTGAGTTCCATTTTGACGATTTGGGGCTTGCAGTTGTCGCGCTTGTCCCCAAGTCATTGAAATTCGGTTAACTTTTCACGCAACCCAAGACCTGGAGAACCACATGAACATTAAGAATTCCGCCTTTGAAACTCAAGGCCTTGGCATGGTGCCGATGGTGATCGAGCAGTCAGGTCGGGGCGAGCGCTCGTATGACATCTATTCGCGCTTGTTGAAAGAGCGCGTCATTTTTTTGGTAGGCCCTGTAAACGACCAAACCGCCAATCTGGTGGTCGCACAGTTGCTGTTTCTGGAAAGTGAAAATCCAGACAAAGACGTGTCGTTCTACATCAATTCCCCTGGCGGCTCCGTCTCGGCGGGTATGGCAATTTATGACACCATGAATTTCATCAAGCCGGATGTCTCCACGCTGTGTACCGGTATGGCGGCCAGTATGGGTGCCTTTTTGCTGGCGGCTGGTGCCAAAGGCAAACGGTTTTCTTTGCCCAACTCCAAAATCATGATCCACCAGCCTTCTGGCGGAAGCCAAGGGCAAGCGACTGAAATTGAAATTCAGGCTCGTGAAATTTTGAAAACCCGTGAGCAGCTGAACAAAATTTTGGCGGATCGAACTGGCCAGCCACTCGAAAGAATCGAACGCGATACCGAGCGCGACTATTACATGTCGGCTGACGAATGCAAAGAATACGGTCTGATTGACCAAGTGATTGCCAAACGTCCTTGATCGGCCCTGATTGGTTTGTGGCATCCCATTAACTTTTGTTCAGGCGCGAGGCGTCTTGGCGCAGCACGGCCATCCTGATTCGTTATCATCCGTATACCACTGCATTAGGGCACCCTCACATGGCTGAGAAAAAAGGCACCTCCAGCGAAAAGACGCTTTACTGTTCGTTTTGCGGGAAGAGCCAGCATGAAGTTAAAAAGCTGATTGCCGGACCGTCTGTATTCGTCTGTGACGAGTGCATCGAGCTATGCAACGAAATCATCCGCGACGAACTTCCCGCAACGGTGGACGCCCGTGAAGGCAAGAGTGACTTGCCAACGCCGGCAGATATCAAAGCCAATCTCGATAACTATGTGATCGGGCAAGAGCCCGCCAAACGTACGCTTGCGGTGGCGGTTTACAACCATTACAAGCGCCTGCGCCACAAAGAAAAAGCCAAAAAAGACGATATCGAACTGGCTAAAAGCAATATATTGCTGATTGGCCCCACCGGTTCTGGAAAAACCCTTCTGGCTCAGACTTTGGCTCGCATGTTGGATGTGCCCTTCGTCATGGCCGATGCCACCACTTTGACCGAAGCCGGTTATGTTGGTGAAGACGTCGAAAACATCGTTTTAAAGCTGCTGCAAACTTGCAATTACGAAGTGGAGAGGGCGCAGCGCGGCATTGTCTACATCGACGAAATCGACAAAATTTCACGTAAATCGGACAATCCTTCCATCACGCGTGACGTGTCTGGCGAAGGTGTCCAGCAAGCCTTGCTCAAGTTGATCGAAGGCACCATGGCCAGTGTTCCGCCCCAAGGTGGCCGCAAACACCCGAATCAAGATTTCGTTCAGATCGATACAACCAATATCCTGTTCATTTGCGGCGGCGCGTTTTCGGGGCTCGAGAAGGTGATCGAGCGACGCACGGAGTCCTCCGGCATCGGTTTTGGTGCATCCGTGAAGAGCAAGGCCCAGCGCAGCTTGACTGAAACCTTCCGGGATGTTGAGCCTGAGGACCTCATCAAGTTTGGTCTGATCCCCGAACTCGTGGGCCGTATGCCGGTCGTCGCCACCTTGTCCGAGTTGTCCGAAGACGCCTTGGTACAGATTCTGATCGAGCCGAAAAACGCCTTGGTCAAGCAATACGGCAAACTCTTGGCGATGGAAGGTGTTGACCTTGAAATCCGTCCTTCAGCGCTCAAAGCCATTGCTCGCAAAGCCTTGGCCCGCAAGACCGGCGCGCGTGGTTTGCGTTCGATTGTTGAACAAGCGCTGATCGACACCATGTTCGAGCTGCCCACGACATCGAATGTCGACAAAGTTGTTGTAGACGAATCAACCATTGAAGAAAACAAACCACCCCTGTTGGTTTACCGTGAAGTGGCAAAGAAGGCCTGATCCACCGGCCTTGAAATTTCGCGACTCAGACAAACCTGCAGGCTTGGACTGCACATAATTTAAAAGGTTTTTCATGCCTGGTCATATTCCCCTTCCGGCAGTCGCTATCGATCTGCCATTGCTGCCACTGCGTGACGTGGTGGTGTTCCCCCACATGGTGATTCCGCTCTTCGTCGGGCGGCCCAAGAGCATCAAGGCGCTCGAAGCCGCGATGGAGGCCGAGCGCCGCATCATGTTGGTGGCGCAAAAAGCTGCGGCCAAAGACGACCCGCTGGTCAGCGACATGTTTGAAGTCGGCTGCGTCTCGACTATTTTGCAGATGTTGAAGCTGCCCGACGGCACTGTCAAAGTGCTTGTCGAAGGCCAACAGCGCGCCCTCGTCAACAAAATTGAAGACGGCGAGTTGCATTTCTCTGCCAATGTCACCCCGATTGAGCCTGACGCCGAAGTGCTGGCCCAGGCGGACGCCAAGTCCAGCGAAATCGAGGCTCTACGCCGCGCCGTGATGCAGCAGTTTGACCAATACGTCAAACTCAACAAAAAAATTCCCCCAGAAATCCTGACATCAATTTCCAGCATTGATGACCCAGGCCGCCTTGCCGACACCATCGCCGCACATCTGCCGCTCAAGCTCGACAGCAAACAGGTGGTCTTGGCGCTCTCCAACATCCGGGCGCGTCTGGAAAACCTGTTCGAACAGATCGAGCGCGAAGTCGACATCCTGAATGTCGACAAAAAAATCCGTGGCCGCGTCAAACGGCAAATGGAGAAAAACCAGCGCGACTTCTATTTGAACGAGCAAGTCAAAGCCATTCAGAAGGAACTGGGCGAGGGCGAAGACGGTGCCGATATCGACGAGATCGAGAAAAAGATCAAGTCCGCCAAAATGCCCAAAGAGGCCCTCAAAAAGGCTGAAGGCGAGCTGAAGAAGCTCAAACTCATGTCGCCCATGTCAGCGGAAGCGACGGTTGTGCGCAATTACATCGACGTGCTCACAGGCTTGCCCTGGAGCAACAAAACCAAAATAAAACACAACCTGGTCAACGCAGAAACGGTGCTCAATGAAGACCATTTCGGCCTGGATCGTGTCAAAGACCGCATCCTCGAATACCTTGCGGTGCAGCAGCGGGTGGATAAAGTCAAAGCGCCGATTCTGTGCCTCGTTGGCCCCCCTGGTGTCGGTAAAACGTCGCTTGGTCAATCAATTGCCAAAGCCACAGGCCGAAAATACGTGCGTATGGCACTGGGCGGCATGCGTGACGAGGCGGAAATCCGTGGTCACCGCCGTACCTACATCGGTGCCATGCCGGGCAAAGTGCTGCAAAGCCTGAGCAAGGTCGGCGCGCGCAACCCCTTGTTCCTGCTCGACGAGATCGACAAACTCGGTACGGATTTCCGGGGAGACCCGTCCAGCGCCTTGCTGGAGGTATTGGACCCCGAGCAAAACCACAAATTCGCCGACCATTACGTCGAGGTTGATTTCGACCTCTCCGACGTCATGTTTGTCGCCACATCCAACTCCATGAACATCCCGCCCGCGCTGCTGGATCGTATGGAGGTGATCCGCCTCTCGGGCTACACCGAAGACGAAAAAACCAATATCGCCGTGCGTTATTTGCTGCCCAAACAGCTCAAAAACAACGGCGTCAAGGAAACCGAGCTGTTGGTCACCGAAAGTGCCGTGCGTGACATCGTGCGTTATTACACCCGTGAAGCCGGCGTGCGTTCACTCGAGCGTGAGCTCTCCAAAATCTGCCGCAAGGTGGTGAAGGGCTTGCAGCTCAAGAAACTCACGCCGCTGGTCACCGTGGATGAAAACAACCTGAACGATTACCTGGGCGTGCGCAAGTTCACCTACGGGCGCGCCGAAGAGCAAAACCAGGTCGGCCAGGTCGTTGGTTTGGCCTGGACCGAGGTTGGCGGCGACTTGTTGACGATTGAAGCCGCCTTAATGCCCGGCAAAGGCGTTATCACGCGCACCGGCTCCCTGGGCGACGTCATGAAAGAGTCCGTTGAAGCCGCTCGTACTGTGGTGCGCAGCCGCGCCGCACGCCTGGGCATCAAAGACGAAGTGTTTGAGAAAAAAGACATCCACATCCACGTGCCCGACGGCGCTACGCCGAAAGACGGCCCCAGCGCTGGTGCGGCGATGACCACGGCTTTCGTATCGGCGCTCACCGGTATTCCGGTGCGGGGCGATGTGGCCATGACTGGCGAGATCACCCTGCGCGGTGAAGTTACCGCCATTGGTGGCCTGAAAGAAAAACTGCTGGCAGCCCTGCGGGGCGGCATCAAAACCGTGCTGATCCCTGAAGAAAACGCCAAAGACTTGCAGGAGATCCCGGAGAACGTCAAAAACAACCTGGAGATCGTGCCTGTCCGCTGGATTGACAAAGTGCTTGAAATCGCCCTGGTACGTATGCCACAGCCTTTGCCAGATGAAGAGCCGGTGGCGGCAGCGCCCGCGCCAGAGCTGGCCGTGCCGACTGCTGCGCACGTGGCGGTGACACCCGGGCAATCCATTACCCATTAAAAGTTGCCTGTCGCGTCCACCGTGTCACACAAACCGGGTTGTATTTCGTTTGACACATTTTGTTTTTCTGCCAGCGAAAAGCACCCAAAATGTGCGCTATAATCTGAGGCTTGAAACGCGGGAATAGCTCAGTTGGTAGAGCGCAACCTTGCCAAGGTTGAGGTCGAGAGTTCGAGACTCTTTTCCCGCTCCAGATTTAAAAAAGGGAAGCAGCTGCTTCCCTTTTTTCATCAAATTTTTAGTTCAGAGTTTTGTTCAGGTTTATGGCGCGATAGCAAATCGGTTATGCAACGGATTGCAAATCCGTCTAGCCCGGTTCGATTCCGGGTCGCGCCTCCAAAAATAAAGCCCCGCAGTCTGCGGACAGCGGGGCTTTTTTTGTGTTCCCGCCGGTAGCTTGCGTCTGCTAAGCGATGGGCGGAAAAGCAATTACCGGCCAAGCGCCCAGCCAGTGCGCACGCCTCAATGCCGGTAACTGCCATCAATCCGATCCAGCTTGCGCATCAAGGCGTCGAACTCGACCACCCCCTCGCCATCCGGGTGCGAATCTTGAAAACTGTCCAGATCGGCGGCAGACTGCGCGGCCAGCGTCTCGGGCATCAGATTCAGCGTGCCTGCGGCAGCGGCGTCCACCTGCACTTGGCAGGCGCGTTCCAGGCGGTATAGCCTCAAGAAGGCCTCTGGCACCGTGCGCCCAACGACCAATAAGCCGTGATTGCGCAAAATCATGGCCCGCGCATTGCCCAGGGACTGCACCAGGCGCTCGCGTTCATCCAGGCGCAGCGCCGCGCCTTCGTAGTCGTGGTAGGCGAGGCGTTTGTGAAACGCTGTGGAAAACATCGAGATCGGCAGCAGACCCTCCTTGAGCGCTGCAATGGCCATGCCCGCCCGCGTATGCGTGTGCAAGGCCACGTGATTGTCCTGGGAATGCGCCATGTGAAGCGCTGAATGGATGACAAACCCGGCGTAGTTCACACCGTGGCGCCCACCTGAAATCACGTTGCCATTGACGTCGATTTTCACCAGGTTCGACGCGGTAATCTCCTCGTAATTCAAGCCGTAAGGGTTGATGAGAAAGTGGTCGGGTGAACCCGGCACGCGCGCCGTGAGATGCGCATAAATCTGCTCTGACCAACCGAAATACTCCACCAGACGGTAGGCCGCCGCCAGTTGCACCCGCAGCGCCCATTCGGCCTCGGAGACCGTGCTGTTGAGCTGAACTTCCAGTGCGTTGTTTCGATCATTCATACGGAGCCTTTCTGTGTCGAAGACATCAAAAAAATGGGCAATTTCGGGCGATGAGTGGCGAACTTGGCTGAAAGCCCTGCAAAGCTTATTCTGCGCCGACCTCGAGGCGGTAGAAGGTACGCGCGCTGTCCCTGAATAACCAGGCCTTTTCCTCAGGAGACGCCCCCGCCGAAATACGCTTGAAAGTGTTCCACAACACGCCGTAGCTGCACATGCCTTTGTCCACGGGAAAATTGCTCTCGAACATACACCGCTGCACGCCAAAAAGCTCGATGCAGGCATGAAAGTAGGGCGCCCAGGCCACCGCAAGTTGTTCGGAGGAGGGCGGCCGCGCTGCTTTGTGAAACTCAAAACCCATGATCGCCATGGCCAAACCACCGAGTTTGATGTGGACATTCGGGCAACTTGCCAGGTCTTTCATCGCGGCACGCCATTCAGCAAATACCGCATCGCGCCTGCCCACATACGGGCCCACGCCCAGCGGCGCGCCGACGTGGTTCAGCACCATTGGTGTCTCAGGAACGGCCCGCGCCAGGTCGGCCAACTGCCCAATTTGGGTGTGGTAAAGCCAGGCGTCAAACGTCAGGCCAAAATGTGCGAGCCGCGCCAGGCCACGCCGGAATGATGCGCGTTGCATCAGGTCAACAGGCGGGCGGCCCAACATGCTGGCGTTGAAGTCGGCATGCCAGGTGGTGATGTGGCGCACCCCGCGAAATCGCCCGTCGCCCGCGTCGATATGCGCCTGCAAGACAGCGTCCACCGCGTCGCCCAGTTCCAGATTGGCTTGGCCTACGATGCCTGCGGCGATCTTTGTTTTAAGCCCGCGCTGCACCGCCTCGCGCGCAATCGCCGCGACACGCTCCGTCTCGCCCACGGGCCGCAGTGCCACTGGGCCATCTGGGCGGTAGGCATAGCCGCATTGCAGGAAAACAGTGGCCAGTACCTTGTGTCCACTGGATTTTTCGGGTGTTGGATGGGCCTCTTGGTCGGCCAATATGTCGGCCATCAGATCGTCCAGCAAGTAACCGCCCTCGTGGTCCCAAAAATGGTGGTGCGGGTCGATGATGGCTAATTCGGGCTCCAGCGCTTCTTCGTGCCACATCGCCAGCCAGGCCGGTTGCAGCGGCAAATTGCGAATGAAAGGCAGCACCGCAGCGTCGCCAGCGGCAGCGGTAGATGCAGGTGGATTCATGGGAATCTAAATATACAACCAATTAGCCAAGCCTGCATGGCCTGCGTGGCTCTGACGGAGTTTCCTGTTTAGACGCCCGTGATCAAAACTTGCCAAACTTCAAGTAGGCATCCACCGGGTCCATGCCGCCCCGGATGGCGTCACGCACCTTGTTTTCTAACTGGGCCACCGCTTCGGTGCGGGTCAGCGTTTCGTCGATCAGCGCGGCGGGGATGACCACCAGCCCGTCGCGGTCACCCAGGATGTAGTCGCCGGTGCTAATGGTCACGCTGCCAATGGTGACGGGCTCGCCATAGCGATCCGGCATCCAGCGCGCCGCAATGTCGGAGGGTGTGAAAAACGTGTGGAACACCGGAAAGCGTTGCGCCAGGATGAAGTCGGCGTCGCGGCAGCCGCCATCGACCACATAACCCAGCACACCTTTGTCCTTCAGGGTCTCGGACGACAGCTCGCCCATCAACGCCACTTCTTGGTTGTGCGGCTGGCACACCACCACGTGACCGGCAGGGGCCTTAGACAGCAGCGTGGTCCAACCCACCAGGGTGTCATGCGCCGTGCGGGTGCGGTCCATGTAACCCGACACCGTCCAGACCTTGCCCGCGACCTTGAGCGTGGGGTCCAGCGGGCGCAAGGCCGGTGGCAGCACGCAGTTGTCATGCCCCATGGCACGCAACACATCGTGGATGGCACCGGTGTAGCAGTGGCCCAGGCGTTCGGTGTGGGAGTCCGGTGTCGTGCGCATTTTGTCTCCTGTTTGGGTCGATGAAATCGCTACATTAGCAGTTTTCGATGGTGTTGGCCCAAGGCAAGATGTGACCCTGGGGTTTTGACCCTTTCGCCGACCCAAAGGCAAGATGTGACCCTTTCTAAGGTGGACGCCGCCTTATAATTTCTGGCCGCCCGAGTGGTGAAATAGGTAGACACATCGGACTTAAAATCCGCCGCTTCGTGAATAACGGGCGTACCGGTTCGATTCCGGTCTCGGGCACCACGCGGCACAACAATTTAACTGACTTCTAGCCCTGAACCGGTACGCCCAGGGGCGGTATTGACGAAGCGCGCTACGCACGCGGGTTCGATTACGGTCTCGGGCACCAGCCAAGCCGCGCAAAGCCGCAGATTTCGCATTACACTGATTCGGCTATGCCACGACAAGACGCTCCCTTCGAAATCCACGTTCACGGCCAGGTCACGCTGCGTGAGGACGTGGTGTTCCAGCAGATTCAAGAGGCTTTGAAGCCGCTTTGGAAGTACGCGGGCGCCAAGTCGCTCGCGGAGGGCGCGGCCAGCGCTTATGAGGAGGAGCCGGGTATCCAGTTTGAGCCCAAGGAGCACCTTTTGCAGATCTG
This sequence comes from Rhodoferax sp., assembly GCA_031418395.1. GTDB lineage: Bacteria > Pseudomonadota > Gammaproteobacteria > Burkholderiales > Burkholderiaceae_C > JANYCG01. The sequence continues at coordinate 22,793 of JANOXL010000412.1, forward strand.
CTGGACGGTCGAAGGTGACGAAGACTTCCGCCAAGCGCTCGATGAGATGTGCATGAGCTTGAACGAGTTGTCCAAAATCGGTGCGGCGATTGAAGTCACCTTTTACGACACCGAGTTTGACGAAGAAGATGAAGACGACTCAGACGACGAGTCGCGTGACGATTTTGTCATGCTGTTTGTGGGGCCGAACCCGGCCGCCATCATGCAGGTGCAGCGCGATTTACTGGTGCAAGACATGATTGCCCTGATGGAGCGGCATTTTGACGGCTCGGAGCTGTCGGGCCTGGTCGAAGAGGTCGACAAGCTGTTTGCCAAACGTTTTGACGCGCTGGTGAGTTCGCTGCAAATCGGCCGCCCCCCGCGGGGTCCCGGGTCCGGTGGCCATGGCGGCCCAGGGCACGGTGGTGGGCGCAAGCCGCGGCATCTGCATTGAGGTTTTGACGCCAAGACGCATTGACGCGTTGACACTTTCTTGCAGTGCTCTGCGGCAATCAAGCCGCTCTGCAAAAAAGGTCTGCTTTCTGGGCGTCATCAACGTGAAGCTTGAAGGTCCAAGCCTGAGACCCTCACCTTGAGGTAGCCAGCGCGCAAATCGAGGCCCCAGTACCAAGCCCCACTACCAGGCCAATCTACCCCGCTGAAAACGCCGCCCGAATCGCCTCGACCCGCGCCCGGTTGACGCCAAAATCCTTGCGCCCCAAGCGGCTGCTGGAGCGCACGTGGATCACGCCGGCGGATTTGTCGAGCATGAACTCGAGATCGTCCGTAAATTTTAGAAGCGCCGTTGTGCTTTGAGCATAGATATAGCTGGGGTCTCGTGAAACGAGCACAGTACGCTCTTGTTTTTGAACTATATCTGCCAGTTTATTCATCGCCACAGCGCTGTCACTGGAAAATTTCAAAGGTTCTATCGCGGCATAGTCTTTTTGCGGATGATCGGGGTAAAGCATGGCCTGGCTGCTGACGCTGTTGGGCGTTTTGGCAGGTGGCTTCAGTCGCCCGTCTTTCACGCCCAGGGAGCTTGGCGCCTTACCCGCCAGCAGGCCCATTTGCCCTGCAATCACCAAAACCACGGTCAGAATGACCGCGAGCCCCAAAATAAAACCGATGATGGCCATGGCCCAGCCTTTCAATGAACGTTGTTTGAGCAAGGTCTGAAGAATAACCTATTGATCAGGCCAGATAGGTGCATTGAACGCCGGGTGAGGCGGCGAATTGTTTGAAACTGCCGAAACAAACCCGCTTATTTGAACCCCACCCGGTCCAGCATCTGCTGCACTTTGACCTGGTTTTTGCCGATCACGCTAATGGGAATCGTCTCGGATTTGAAGCCGTCGCCGGCCATCGCCGTCAAGGCCGGATTGCTGACGACGACGCCTTTGGCCACCGGCCACTCGTTGTTGCCATCGGCAAAATAGTTCTGCGCGCCAGGGCTGGCCAGGTACTCCATAAACTTCACCGCGTTGGCCTCGTTTTTGGCGTTTTTGGCCACTGCGCCACCCGCGATATTGATGTGTGTACCCCAGCTCGACTGGTTGGGAAACACGATCGCGATTTTGCTGGCAATGGCCTGGTCGGCGGGGTCTTTGGATTTCAGGATACGCGCCAGATAGTAGGTATTGGTGACCGCGATACCGCACTCGCCCGAGGCCACGCCTTTAATCTGATCGGTGTCGCCACCTTTGGGGTCTCGGGCGAAATTGGCGACCATGCCTTTGAGCCAGGCCTCGGCTTTGGCCTCGCCCAAGTGCTCAGTCACCGCGCCAAACAGACTCAGGTTGTAGGGATGTGAGCCAGAGCGGATACACAGGCGACCTTTGTTGACGGTATCACCCAGTTTTTCATAGGTATCCACATCGGTTTTTTTGACTTTGAGTTTGTCGTAAACGATTACGCGGGCCCGGGTGGAGAAGCCGTACCAGGCGGTGCCTTCAGAAGTGGTGGCGGCGCGCAACTGGGTGGGAATGGTGTCGTTCAGCAGCGAGGATTTGATGGGCTTGAACAGGCCTTCGACCTCGCCTTTGTAGAGCCTTGCAGCGTCCACCAGCAAGATCACATCTGCCGGGGAGGCCGAGCCTTCAGCCTTCAGGCGCGCAAGGATGCCCGCGTCGTCCGCATCGACACGGTTGACCTTGATGCCGGTTTGTTTGGTGAAGTTGCTGTAGAGCGCCTCGTCAGTCGAATAATGGCGGGCTGAATACAGGTTCACGACCTGCTCCTGCGCCTGAACCGCAGCAGGCAATGACAGGGTGATGGCGGCCAAGCTGACGGCCGCAAAAGGGGTCGTGAAAACCGACCTGTGAGGGGCAAATCTAGAGTTCATGGCATCGGTGGACAATGCTGTCCTGCAAAAGTGTTTGATGCGTCAGTATACATCAAACGCGAATCATTCTCAATACGGAGAAAAATCTGTGGAGGAAAGTCTGCGATGATTTTTAGGGTCTTTGGGCCGCGACCTGTCGCCCCGGCGTGCGCTGCCATGCCACTGGTCGGTCTGACCGCCCTCGTTGCGGTCTTGGTCAGCGGCTGTGCGCAGACACCCTCGACACCTGCGCCCACACAGCCTACGGTTACCCCGCCCCCTGCACAAGTCGTCAAACGCCCGCCCAAAATCGGCCTGGCGCTGGGCGGCGGCGCAGCGCGTGGTTTTGCGCATGTGGGAGTGATCCAGGTGCTGGAAGAAGCCGGGCTGCGGCCACAGTTTGTTGTCGGCACCTCAGCGGGCAGCCTGGTGGCGGCGATCTACGCCAGCGGCAAAACCGGTGCGCAGCTGCAGCAGGTGGCCGAGTCAATGGACGAAGCAGCCATCGCCGATTGGTCTTTGCCGATCTTCGGGCGTGGCTTTTTGCGCGGCGAGGCGCTGGCGCGGTATGTGAACACGCAAGTCGGCGGTGCTTTGATCGAAAGCTTCCCGCTGCCGCTGGGCATTGTCGCGACTGACCTGCATAGCGGCCAGGGCATTTTGTTCCAGCGTGGCGATACCGGCAGTGCCGTGCGCGCGTCAAGCAGCGTGCCAGCCGTGTTCCAGCCCGTGGCAATCAATGGGCGCGAATATGTCGATGGTGGTCTGGTCTCGCCCGTGCCCGTGCGTTACGCACGCCAGATGGGCGCAGAACTCGTCATCGCGGTCGATATCTCCAGCAGCCCGGAAGGCAACGCTGCCCGCGACACCTTGCAAATCCTGCTGCAAACCTTGACCATCATGGGCAAAAGCATCAATACTTTTGAACTCAAAGAAGCCGATGTGCTGGTGCGTCCAGTGCTGGCCGGCACCTCGGGTGCTGATTTTTCATCGCGCAGGCGCTCAATAGAAGCGGGCAGGGCGGCGATGTTGCAGGCGTTGCCGGGGCTCAGACTCAAGCTCGTGGAGATGGCGCGAGCGCCTTGAGTTTGAGGAAATCCACGCCTCAACGCGGATCAGGCATTCACGCTACGCGTCAAGAGGCTTAAATTGCCGTCAACGCTTTCAATTACCTTCAATTACCTTCGCAAAGGCGATACACCAGCAGCGGTTGCACCATCACCCGGGGGAAGCGGCAAGTGCGAATCAGGCGCTCCAGCCCATCAAATCGCTGGAAGACGTCGCGCATAGTGTGCTCCATCGACTCGGCATGGCTCAAGCCTTCGCGGGCGAATTCTGCCAAGGGGTCAAACGTATCTTGCCCCTCGGGCGGCAGCGCCGTCACGATGCCCAGCAGGGTCATGGGCAGGCCAGTTGACGCGCCGCGGGCAAAGTGAAACGTGCTCAGGTCTTGCGCGTCGATCAACTCACGCTTGAGAGGGCCAAAAACCTGCTCATCGGGTGCGTTGTCCGCCGGGTAGACGCGCAGGTTGATGACGCCGGGCAAAAACGTGTCGATCCAGTTTTTCAAACCGTCCAGCACCCAGGGGTTGATGTCCGCGGCCAAGGTGGTGGCGGCGATGGCGTCGTCCAGCTCAGTTTTGGTCTCTTTGAGCCGAGTCTGGCTGGTGGCCCGGGTGTCGCGGTCCAGGTTTTCTTTTAATTCTTCTGATAGCGCGGTCACCATCATTTCAAGCTGCTTGAAATCGTCTGAATTGCGCACCTGCGTCTGCACACTTTTGTTCAAAAACGCTGCCGCATCCGGGAAAGCATCTGCCACCGCACGAATGCGCTGAAAATCTTCCACCACGGCCCGCCCTGTCACCTTGACACACATGACGGTCGACAGGCGTTTTCGCAGCAAGGCATTACGCAGCGAGCGCCCCGCCTGATCCCCCGACAAATCCAGCAGATGGCCCTGTTCGGCCAGGCTGGTTTCAAGCGCCCGAAAAAGGGTGTGGTTCAGCGCGTGGCTGCCCCAGGAGTTTGCCTGCACCCCGGCCGCCGCGCCCATGCTGCCCGTTCCGCCCGTCAGCTGGCTGTGTAGCGACACGACCTTGGGCAGATCTGCGTAGAGGTAGTCGTACAGGGGCATGGTTGTAAGCAACGGTGTTTTGCGCGACTATAGCCGGAACGTCTAGTGCCCATTGAGGAAAGTGGGGGCTTGCCGAATGGGGATTCTTTCTTTAGGGCCGTTCAACTACTGCGTGTGAATACTGCGAATGCGCTTTAAATCGTCAATTCGTGCCTTTGGGAATCGTCTGTTTACGCCGGTGCGGGTGGTCAATTCACCCTGAGGTGAGACAGGCTGTGCGTTCGCCGTCCGGCAAAATCAGGCCGACGGCGCACTCAGCTACGCGGCTGTCACCCGCGGTGGCCTAGGGCCACCAGCTCCTTCTTGATGCCGCTACGCTGAGCGCGCCGCCGGCCTGATTGGGTTGGTGTGGGGGACGGCAACCAATGCGGCTGAACGTAAAAATGACCGGACCATCAACACTCGCGGCGAAGCCGCCTCCTGCGGTTGTGGGTCCGCGTCGATTGACATGTTATCGGGCATCCACGATGTTCATCGTCATCATTCCGCTGTGCTCACGGTCGACGAAATAGTGGTGATTCTTGGACTCGATCGCGTCAATCGCTGCTGAAGCATCGTCGGCCGAACGGCCTTGGCCCAACAGCTTTCGTAAGGGACCGAGCGCTTCCCTCCTTTGGGCATAGGCGAGGAGCATCGTCGCTCGATATCGGACCTGCTTTGACTTGTCGTCGAGCGCCATAAGGCCGAGTTCAAGCGCAACAGAACTCGCTCGCGCGTAGGGCATAACGTAATAGACGCACGCAACTCGCTCGGACCACCGCCGAGACTGCCGGTACTTGCTGAGCAGTAGTTCAGGAAGGTCCGTTCGGTGTCGAAGCTCAGCGATCGCCGCCCATTCGGCGTCGGATCCAGAGCCGTCAAGACGGTCTAGCATTAGCTGTGGGTCACTTAGCGTCGTCACGTGCCACCTGCGCGATAACTTAATGGATACCGCAAAAAATTGCAAAGTAACGTGGCAACTTGCACCATAAAAAGCTCCGTTATCCCTTGCTTCATATAAATGACACGCTCCAATAAAAATAGCGACAAACCTGGCAAGACATCAGTAGCAACATATTTTTTCGAATAGCTAATTCTCACCCCAAAGCCGCAATTTGACCACCTCAATGGGAACGAGGCAATCGAACAAGACAAGCTGCTTTCTGACTTTTTCCAGCCCCAACAAACAAAAACAGAGCGCGGTGATAGGGAAATGGGACCGGGCTTTGCTTTGAAAGGCGCGTGGTCGCAATCCATCGGGCTCCGATAAAAAATGCCCAAGCGCCAGCTTGACGCATTTTTCGAACTCGCGCGTGATTTCGAAGCAAAACCGCATGCCTATTGCCCTGTCGCCGTGCGGGGCTGGCGGAAATGACCTACCGCGATGATCGGTCTCAATTCAGTATGCTATAAATTAAATAGCGACATAGTCAAATAAAACGAGACCTAGCGCCCAGAAACTTCCAAAATTCTCGAAACCCAGGGAAATTTCGCAAATAATTAACACCCATGTTAACTACGAATCCAAAGCCGCCTGCAGCTGCGGTTGGGCCATTTCGATGGCCTTGTTAAGGCGCATGGCCCGCACCCCCGCCATGCTCTCCACTGGCGTTATCACCAGGCGCGATGAACAGCCCCGCCTTGGTGCGCGGCGTTGCGTCCGATCGAAGTACCAGCGCGACCGTGATGGCGCCGAAAACCGGCACCAGCCACACCAACGCAGCTTGAAACAGCACCTGCGTTCGCGTGTAGCTGCCGCTGCGTGAAACGGCGATGCAGACGCCAAGGTTAAAGACCGCCAGGCAGCCGAGGAAAGACCAGAACCACCAATTCGCTTGAATGGAAACCATGGCGGTTGAATTCAACGAGCGCCGAAGGCGGTCTGCCGGAATGATGGGTTCAGCCGCATTTTTGCCCGAAGCTCACTGCGGTGAATCAAGGTCTTCGCCAAACATGATTCGGTGGCCATCAGGCGTTGTGACCATGAACTCCCGCATTCCCCACGGCTTGCTTTCTGGCGCTGAGGATGACTTCAGGCCACGCTCGAGAAACTCTTTGTGAAGGCCATCAACCCCTTGGACTTCAATATAGGCAAAGTACGAGTGGTCGTTGATCTGGCTCGCTGGAATTTCATTGGGGCAATGACCCAACATCAACTGAATTCCATCTCTTGACAGAAAACACCACCCATCGAATTCTGCGTTGATTGCAAACCCAAGGTTTTCGCAATAGAAGGCGACAGAGGTCCGTAGATCCCGTACTGCCAACACGCTTCGCGCCTTCTTTAGTCTTGCCATGATTCTTCCTTGCGAATGCGTTGTGCGGTCTCAACGCCGCCGGTCAGCGGGGCGCGTAGCGCATCCGATGCACCGGCTTGTTAGGAGCGATGGTGGCCAAAAGGGAAGAACTCACAGATTGGCTCGGAGGTGTGCTGTGGCATTGGCAGGGCGAAAACTCGATTTCACCGAATGCACTGGCAGAGAAAATCATAGAGATTTTGGACGTGCAGCAAAGACAATTTTCGAAACCGTCAATGCCTTCGCTCCCAGAAGCATCAGAGATGCTTCGAGCGATGGAAATTTCTTCAAGTCGTACTGAAACTCCTTTACCTCGTGAATGTCTGGATGAGCATCAAGGCGAATGAACGTGAATACGCCATTTGAAACCGGGGCGTTACTAAGCGCGCCATGCATGAGATCGTGGCGCGTTTGCATGACCGCTTCGAAGTCCGAGGCGAGCGCCTCAAGATCGGCTTTGAAAGCAACAAGCGATGCGAGTTGTGCCGCGCACTCCCTTACGAAAGCAATTTTTTTCGAAACTGGCCGTGGCATTCTCCGCCTTCCGGACAACTTGTTTCCGCCGTACTCTCGAAAAAGAGTATTCACTAGCAATTCAAGAGACTGCTCGCAGTTCGCCCACTGGATGACGACAAAGCCAACTGTCTTCAGAAGGGATTCAAAGGTGCCCCCTGACTTTACGTCCGTGATGTCAACTCGCATGACGGCCCCTGAGTTGGTTATCGGAACAAGTACATGACGAAGTTGACTAGCGCCGGAACGACGATCAACCACAGGATCAACTGCCAGAGAATTCTTGCGTTGCGGTCGTCTTCTCGCGTACTCATGGTGATAGCTCCTAACGAATGAAAGGGACTTCCCCGTCCCAAGTTAGCTGAGCGGTTGCGGCAAAAGGCAATTTAGTGCCACGATGGGAAGTGCAATATCTCATCAACTCACTTGTGAAGGGGAAGCCCATGGCTATCGTAACGATTGGAATCGATTTGGCAAAGAACGTCTTTGCCGTGCATGGTGTCGATGCTACAGGCAAAGCGACGCTGATTCGCCCCGGTGTGCCGCGTGCCAGACTCGCAGAACTCATTGCAGCGCTGCCACCTTGCCTGATTGGCATGGAAGCCAGTTCTGGTGCCCCCATTGGGGCAGGCGCTTTTGCCTTTTTGTAGCCCCAACAAACAAGCACAGAGCGCGGCGATAGGGAAATGGGACCGGGCTTTGCTTCGAAAGGTGCGGAGTGGTTACGCTTGATTTCGAAGCAAAACCGCATGCCCATTGCCCTGTCGCCGTGCGGGGCCTGCGGTTCCGACCTACCGCGTTGGTCGACTGAATTCCAGTTGCTATAAATAATATAGCTAAGTATCCATATACCACGAGACCTAGCAGCCAAAATTTCTTAAAAAAGCAAAAAACCCAAGAAAAATCTCCAACAATTAACACCCATGTTAATTGTTGTCAGCCGCCACATCAAAGCCATTCCAGACGAAAATCGAGCAACAGAAATACTCCCAGGAACCCCATGACACCCACG